>JAEZGB010000030.1 GCA_023437485.1 Bacteroidota bacterium | reverse complement strand
TTTCGACCAAGGCCTTGCGTAATGCTGGAATGGTTCCTTGCGTGCTTTACGGAGGAAATCAGGCAGTTCACTTCTCAGCAGAAGAAGGCGCTTTCAAAAACCTAATTTACACTCCAAACGCGCACACTGTCGTGATCGACCTTGGGGAAAAGAAGTTTGAGGCGGTGCTTCAGGATATCCAGGTTCATCCTGTGAATGACAGAATCCTGCACATTGACTTTTACCAACTTTTCGAGGACAAAGACGTTACCATTGACGTACCGGTAAAGGTTGTTGGAACCTCGCCAGGTGTTTTGGGCGGTGGAAACCTCATCCTGAACACGCGCAAACTTAAGGTTAAGGCGCTTCCAAAAGACCTGCCTGACTATGTTGAGGCCAATATCTCTGAACTTGAAATGGGTAACAAACTTTACATCACAAAGCTAAAGTCAGACAACTTCAAGTTGCTCCACCCTGACAACACCGTGGTTGCGCAGGTGAAGATTTCACGTGCCGCAATGAAGGCCGCTCAGGAAGCTGCAAAAGCTGCAAAAGGCGCACCGGCAAAAGGAAAGAAGAAGTAATTTTTCTTTTATCAAGAAGGAAAGCACTGGGGAAACCCGGTGCTTTTTTTTTGGGCGTGCGGCGCCGGGGGGAATTTTGAATTTTGACCCGAGGCGTCAGCCGAACTGAACGACCATAGGGAGTTAATTTTAAATTTTGAATGGGGCGCCGCCGCGCTGTCCGCTATATCTTTTTATTCCGCTGCGCTGCATAAAAAGGATGCCGCTGCCATCGCTCACGCTGCGCAGGGAAAAAATAATGTTTTGTCTTCCGACGGGAGATTTGCGGCGCCTGCGGCGCTGCCAAAAACGCTGCGCGCAGCGCTAAGAATCTTTATAATGCTTATCGGGCAACCCCCGCAAAATTTCAGCACTCCGCTCCGGAGTAATATCGCGTTGTGCTTCGCCAAGCATTTCATACCCTACCATAAACTTCCTAACCGTTGCCGAGCGTAAAAGCGGCGGATAAAAATGCATGTGAAAGTGCCACTCGGGATGGGGATGGCCGTCAGTGGGGCGTTGGTGGATTCCTGCCGAATAAGGAAACGAGGTCAGGAAAAGATTGTCATACCGGATGGTCACGTGCCTGAGTATGGCCGCATAATCGAGCACCTCATCAGCGGTCATATCCGTAATCGCCGAAAATTGCCGCTTGCTCAAAATCATGACCTCGTACGGCCACACCGCCCAAAAAGGGACAAGAGCCACAAAGAATTTGTGCTCCAATACAATGCGTTCACCGCGGCGAAGTTCTTCTGCGAGATAATCTGCCAATAGGCCTTTACCGTGCTTTTTGTAATAGGCATCAAGATTATGCTGAGTTCGAAAAACCTGCGTGGGCAATGACTGTTGCGCCCAGATTTGTCCGTGCGGATGCGGGTTGCTGCACCCCATGACCGCGCCCTTGTTTTCAAAAATCTGAACGTGGTTGATGTGCGAAAGCGCCCCAAGTTCGGTGTACTGTTGTTGCCAGGTACGCACAATTTCAACCAGGGCGGCTTCATCCATCTCGGGTATGGTGAGATCGTGGCGCGGTGAGAAACACACCACGCGGTTGATGCCTCGTTCGGGCATTTGTCGGAACAAGATATTATAATCTGCGTCTGAACCCAGTTCAACATCCAAAAGCGCGGGAAAGTCATTGTCAAAAACATAACAGGAATCGTAGTCGGGATTGACTTCTCCGTTGGCACGCGTGTTCCCGGGGCAGAGATAACAAGCGGGATCATACTGCGGCAACTCATGGTCATGCGCGGCTTCCTGTTGCCCCTGCCACGGGCGTTTTGCGCGGTGAGGCGAAACAAGGACCCATTCGTCCAACAGCGGATTGTACCGGCGGTGCGGGTGTTCGCCCGGATCAAACATCATGGCCTTTCAACATTTGTGAGGCTGTGGACACCGTCGGAAAGTGAGAGCCTGTACGGCGTGAGTTCCAATCCGAACGCGGTGGCGTAGGCCTCGGCCATATCGGTGATAAAAACCTCTTCGGTGCCTTTTTTTACCAGGTTGATGGTGCAACCGCCAAAACCGCCGCCCATCATCCGCGAACCGGCCACGGCCTTGTCCTGCGCCGCGGCACCCGCAAGAAAATCCAATTCGGGGCAACTCACCTGATAAAGTTTGGAGAGCCCGTCGTGAGATTTGTTGAGCAACCGGCCAAGAGCTTCAATATTCCCGTTTTCAAGCGCTTCAACCGCATTGTGTACGCGGGCAATTTCCTCAATCACAAAAACACCGCGATCAAAAGACGTGTTCCCGACTGAATTCCGCACTGCATCGAGGTGTTCGCGCCGGACTCCGCGGTAGTTTTGGACTTCGGGAAACCGCGCCGTGACGGCCTCCAATGCCTTGCTGGCCTCTTCGCGCCTGTGGTTGTATTGCGAATCTTGCAGTTGGTGCGAAACGTTGCTGTTGAGCAGAACCAGCGAATAATCGCCAAAATCGGCATCAATGTATCGGCGTTCCAGCGTCAGGCAATCCAGCAAAATCACCTGGTCTTTTCGGCCAAAAACACTCGCGAACTGGTCCATGATCCCGCATTTTACTCCAACAAAATTGTGTTCGGCCCATTGTCCGGCCAGCGCGATTTCTTCATCGGAAAGCCCGAGTTCAAAAAGCTCGTCCAACGCAAACCCGAAACCGCATTCCAGCGCCGCCGAGGAAGACATCCCTGCGCCCGCGGGAATATTGCCCGCAAAAGCGACTTCGAATCCGCCAATTTCCTTCCCCATCTGCGCAAACCTTTCGACAACCCCCAGAAGGTAGTTGGCCCAGGTTTTTTCAGAGGGGACCAGCGGCTTGCTCACATCCACCTGGATTGTGTCGGCAAGATCCAATGCCTTGAAAACCGCCTCCTTGCCGTCAACTTTTGAAATGCAAAAACACGTAAAACGGTCAATGGCCGCAGGCAGCACGAATCCGTCATTGTAGTCAATATGCTCGCCAATGATATTGATCCGGCCCGGCGCGAGCACCGTTACCTGGGGCTGACGGCCAGAAAAATCAGTGAAGCCTTGGGTGACGAATTGGGCAAGTGAATTCATGGATCGATGTTTTTGAATTGGAAAGTAGTTTCATGCCTGTAAGTTTCGCCCGCACGTACCACTGCCGACGGAAAATGCGGGTGGTTTGGTGCATCGGGGTAATTCTGGGTTTCAAAGCAGATTCCGCTTTGCGCGTGATAGGATGCACCGTTCTTGCCCGGAATCTGCCCGAAACAATTCCCGCCCACATAAACATGCACCGAGGGCTGGTTGGTGTGGACCTCAAGAGAGATACCCGTTTTGGCACTTACCAATTGTGCGGCCGGCCCCTCTTCCCGGTTCAGCACAAAAGTGGCGTCAATCTCGTGAGGAACCATGCGCATTTCACTGAGGTTCATCGCCATGTCCTCGGCAGCCAGAATTTTGCCTGTCGGGACCATGTGGAGCGTTTCCAATACGGCATCGCTTCTTACGCAAACTTTTTGCCCCGCGACGGTGTGCATGTGCCCGTCCAGATTAAAATAGCTGTGCTGGGTCAGGTTCAAAACGGTATCATCACGCACGTCGGCTGTAAACAAAACACGCAACGACATCCCGGCAAGCTCATACCGGACCCGAACATCAAGCGTTCCCGGAAAATTTTCATCGCCATCCGGACTGTTTAAAGTGAGTTCAATAAAGGAATTTTTGTCAAACCCGGTTACCGTCCAAACCCTTTGGCTATAGCCCCATCTGCCCCCATGCAGGGTGTGGCCGTGGCTATTGGGCCGGAGCTGGATTTCACGACCGTCAAAATTCAACAACCCGCGCCCGATCCGGCCGGCATAACGGCCAATGGCGGCGCCAAAATGCGGAGGGGCGGGCAGGTCAATTGATTGCACGTAGTGTTCTGCCTTATCAAATCCCAGTACCACGTCAATTTTTTGGCCGTCCCTGTTGGGGACTTCCAGTGATACAATGGCCGCGCCATAGCTGCAAACTGACATTGCAAGGCCATCAGGTTGTTGCAATTTGTACAGATATACATCTTGTCCATTGGGGCCTTTTCCAAAAAATTGACCAGCTTCGCGAAACATTGCCAGGAAGATTATATCTTAAATTTACCATTTTTAAGAGCCTGATTCTCAATTTAAAAAAACGACTTACTGAATTTAAGGAAAATTTAACCGCCGTTGTCAGAACCGCCTTGCACTTTCCCGCCCGCACCATTTTTTGTACCTTTAGCACAAATACCGGATATGCGCCTGACGCTCATTTTGCTCCTCTTGTCCTTTCTCCCAAAAACATGGGCGCAGGATACAATACCAGACTTTACAGCACTGGATTCGCTGTACCGTGAAGATCAGTTTTATGTGGGCATTACATACAATATTTTGCAGCAACGCCCTGAAGACCTTCGGCAGAATAAATTTTCGCTGGGCTTCAGCGCTGGTTTTTTAAGGGATATGCCCATCAATGAAAAACGCACCGTTGCGATTGCCGCCGGGTTGGGGTATTCGTTCAACAGTTTCAACCACAACCTGCAAATCGCCAGGATTGGTGACAACAACCCAACCTATGGGCTGATTGGTTCGGGCGTGAGCTATGACAAAAATAAAATGACATTGCATTATGTTGATTTGCCGATTGAGATCCGCTGGCGCACCTCAACAATGGAAAGCCACCGTTTTTGGCGAATCTACGGCGGGCTCAAACTTAGCTACCTGTTTTACGACACCTATAAATTTGACGGCGAGGGCGGCAATTATTCGGTCAGCCAAAATCCCGATTTCAATAAAGTGCAATACGGCACGTATCTTTCGGTTGGCTACAACACCTGGAACGCTCATGTTTATTACGGGTTGAACCCGCTGTTCAAATCGGCGGAATTGGACGCAAAAGCGGTCAAGATGAACACGCTGAACATAGGCCTTATGTTTTACATCCTGTGACACCTCAAAAAATTCATATCAAGAATATGGTGTGCCTGCGCTGCAAAATGGCGGTCCGTGCTGAACTTGAGCGTGCCGGATTCACGGTGGGCGCAGTGGAACTTGGCGAAGCCGAGATTTTTGGCAAACTTGACCGCGAAGCCATTGCCAGAGTACTTGAGCCTTTGGGATTCGAACTGCTTGACAACCACAAAAGCAAGTTGATAGAACGAGTCAAGACGCTTATCATCACCCTGATTTACGACCGCCAAAATGACCTGAAGACAAACCTGTCAGACTATCTTGCCGATGCCATCGGGCAGGATTACGGATTGATAAGCCAGCTATTCTCACAAAATGAGAGCATGACCCTTGAGCAATATTACATCGTCCAAAAAATTGAGCGCGTCAAGGAACTGCTGTTCTATGGCGAGATGAACATCAATGAAATCGCCGATTCCCTGCACTATAGCAGCGCCCCTTACCTATCGCGCCAGTTCAAGAAAATTACCGGTATGACACCTGGCGAATTCAGGAAGTTGCGAAGCGCACAAACCTGAAAGATGCAATTATCGTCGGGAATTGTGCACAGCGAAATGGCTCCTGAATCCGGAACTTTGCAAAAACAAAGGCCATGAAACACACTTATAAAATTGCCGGGATGACTTGTTCGGGATGTGCCGATACCGTCGCAAAACGATTGATGCAGGCAAAAGGCGTACTATCGGCCAATGTCTCGCGTGATGACGAATCGGTGGAAATTGAGATGACCCGCCATATCCCGAATGCCGAACTGCAAATGGCGTTGGGCGACGGAAAGTACCTAATTTACAACGAAGGCGAATCACCTCCCGCAAGGCCCGGCAAACCTGTTGAAGCCGCCAGGGCCGGAGACACCTGGTACTGCCCGATGCACTGCGAGGGGGACAAGCTTTACGACAAGCCCGGAAGCTGTCCCGTTTGCGGAATGGATCTTGAAAAATCGGTGAACCTGAACGCATCGGCCAAACACTTTACGTGTCCGATGCACCCGGAAATCGTGGCGGAGGAGCCAGGAAGCTGCCCCGTTTGCGGGATGGATCTGGTTCCTGCCCATACTGCCGGCGAAGATGACCTTCCGTACAAAAAACTCCTTAAACGCCTTTTAATATCAACAGTCCTGACGCTGCCTGTGTTCATCCTTTCAATGGCTGACATGGTATTTCCCGGCACCATTTCAGGTTCCATCGGCGCGCAAACCGCCAATTGGATCCAGCTAATCCTCACGCTTCCGGTGGTGTGGCTCAACCGAACTTACTTTGAGCGAGGTTGGAATTCGGTCAGAAACAAGCGCCTGAACATGTACACGCTGATCGCGCTTGGCACCGGTGTCGCGTTCTTGTTCAGCATCGCCGGAATGGTATGGCCCGATATTTTTCCCGAAGAATTTCGTCATCACGGAACCGTACACGTTTATTTCGAATCCGTGGCGGTGATCCTTACTCTGGTGCTCCTGGGCCAGGTATTAGAGGCAAAGGCACATTCGCGGACGAGTTCGGCGATAAGGTCATTGCTCGATTTGGTTCCCGCCACGGCAACCATCATTAAAGACGGCCACGAGCGAAAAGTCGCGGTGACCGAAGTTATGAAAGGGAACCTGCTACGGGTAAAGCCGGGCGAAAAGGTTCCGGTGGACGGTATCATCACCGATGGCCACGGAACTTTGGACCAATCGATGATTACTGGTGAACCTGTCCCGGTTGACCTCTCGGCAGGCGATAAAGTAATTGGCGGGACCATTAACAGCGCGAGTTCATTTGTGATGCGAGCCGAAAACGTGGGCAGCGAAACCATGCTCTCGCGGATCATCCACATGGTCAATGACGCGAGCCGTTCCCGAGCCCCGATCCAAAACCTGGCCGACCGGATCTCGTCGTATTTTGTTCCCATCGTGATCGCGATTTCAATAATAACTTTTGCCGGATGGATGTTTCTTGGCGGCGAAGACCGCGCGGTCATGGCGGTTGCCAACGCCATCTCGGTTTTGATCATCGCATGCCCTTGTGCGCTGGGACTGGCTACGCCGATGTCAGTCATGGTGGGCGTGGGGCGCGGCGCACAGGCCG
Organism: Bacteroidota bacterium; assembly: GCA_023437485.1. Taxonomy (GTDB): domain Bacteria; phylum Bacteroidota; class Bacteroidia; order Flavobacteriales; family Flavobacteriaceae; genus Flavobacterium. Next base: position 3,506 of record JAEZGB010000030.1, on the reverse strand, counting down.
GAATCCTGATACGCAATGCCGAAGCACTTGAAAAACTTGGAAAGACCGATACTTTAATCGTGGACAAAACAGGAACTTTGACATTGGGAAAACCTTCGATGGAAAAGATTTTCGTTTTGGACGGCTTTGTTGAGGAAGATGTTTTGAAGGCCATCGCGTCCATTAACCTCCAAAGCGAACACCCGTTGGCAAGGGCAGTGGTTGATTTTGCGGCGAACCGCTATGCCAACATTCCAAACCCGACGGTGTTCAAGTCGCTGACGGGAATGGGCGTGGCAGGGACATCGGGCGGAAGGAAAATCATTTTGGGCAATGCGAAAAGCCTGGCGCACTTCAAGATTGCAATTCCGGAAGAGCTAGAAACCGAGGCGGCCAAATCCAAAAGTGAAGGCAAGACCGTTTCCTATATCGCAATTGACGGCAAGGCAGCAGGCTTTATCTCAATAACCGATGAACTGCGGCCCACCACCCTTGAGGCCATTCGGGAGCTGAAGCGTTTGGGGATTGAGACCCTGATGCTCACGGGCGATAACCCGCAGGCAGCAGGTTTCATCGCGAATAAACTGCACATAAAATTCGAAGCCGAAATGCTGCCGGAAGGCAAGCTCGACAAGGTAGCCGAACTTCAAAAAAGGGGAAAGATCGTGGCGATGGCGGGAGATGGAATCAACGATGCACCGGCTTTGGCCCTTGCTGATGTTGGGATCGCGATGGGCACCGGTACCGATGTGGCCATCGAGAGCGCGGGCATAACCCTGGTCAAGGGTGATTTGAACGGAATAGGCCGGGCGGTGCGGTTGAGTAAAAAGGTCATGGACAACATCAGGCAGAATCTGTTTTTTGCATTTATCTACAACATCATTGGGATCCCGATCGCAGCGGGTGTGTTGTATCCGATTACAGGTACATTGTTGTCGCCGATGATCGCCGGGGCGGCGATGAGCGTGAGCTCGGTATCGGTGATCGTGAATTCACTTAGGTTGCGGGGAGTTAAATTGTAGTTGCGTTAGGGATGGGAGCGGCAGCTTTTGCCATTAGACCTCAAAGGTCTTAAAGACCTTTGAGGTCTGGCAAAACTATAGCGGACAGCCCGGCGGCGCGAACAATTTTGATGCGGGGAAGGATTTTCAGGCGCCGCAACGCCCATTAGATCCAAAAAAAAAGCTCCTCGAAAAGAGAAGCTTTGTGCGGGTAATAGGACTCGAACCTACACACCGTGAGGCACCAGATCCTAAGTCTGGCGTGTCTACCAATTTCACCATACCCGCAAGTGCCGTTGCTGACAAATGTGGGTGCAAATATAGTGATATCTTGAAACTTTGCCATAATGATTTGAAAAAAATTTAATAAAGTGTTTTTGCTATTTTTGGTGCAAAACCAAGAAAATGGATTCAATCAAATCATATGTTGCGCAGCACCGCGAACGTTTTATAAATGAACTCATTGACCTGTTGAAGATTCCGTCGGTAAGTGCCGACCCGGCCTATTCGCAGGACGTGATTGATATGGCCGACGCCGTAAAAGCAAGCCTCGAGGCCGCCGGATGCGATAAAGTGGAGATTTGCGACACTCCCGGTTACCCCATTGTTTACGGCGAGAAGATGATAGATCCTTCACTTCCCACCGTTTTGGTGTACGGACATTACGATGTTCAGCCGCCGGACCCGATGGAACTTTGGACTTCACCGCCGTTTGAACCCGTCATCAAGAAAACCGAGATCCATCCCGAAGGTGCAATTTTTGCCCGCGGCGCCTGTGATGACAAGGGCCAGGTTTACATGCACGTCAAGGCGCTGGAATACATGGTGAAGACAAATAACCTTCCGTGCAACGTGAAATTCATGATTGAGGGCGAGGAAGAAGTGGGCAGCAAAAGCCTGGGTTGGTTCGTGGAGCGCAACCAGGAGAAACTCAAAAACGATGTGATCCTGATCTCGGATACGGGCATGATCTCAAACACACAACCGTCAATCACCACCGGGCTACGAGGACTGAGTTATGTGGAAGTTGAAGTGACCGGCCCGAACCGCGACTTGCATTCGGGGCTATACGGCGGCGCCGTTGCAAACCCGATCAATATTTTGGCGAAAATGATCGCCTCAATGCACGACGAGAACAACCGAATCACGATTCCGGGGTTTTATGACAAGGTTGAAGAACTTTCAGCCGAAGAACGCGCCGAAATGGCCAAGGCACCTTTTAGCCTTGAAAAATATAAAAATGCACTTGAGCTGAACGATGTGCATGGCGAAGCGGGATACGTGACCAATGAACGCAATTCCATTCGCCCGACGCTTGATGTAAACGGAATCTGGGGCGGCTACACCGGCGAAGGCGCCAAAACCGTTATCGCGAGTAAGGCGTACGCAAAAATTTCGATGCGATTGGTTCCGAACCAGGATTGGGAAGAAATCACCGAACTTTTTACCAAACACTTTGAAAGCATCGCTCCTGCAGGGGTCACCGTCAAGGTGAAACCGCACCATGGCGGCCAGGGTTACGTGACCCCAATCGATTCGATCGGCTATCGCGCGGCCAACAAGGCATATACCGAATCATTTGGCGTGCCGGCAATTCCAGTGCGCTCAGGCGGAAGCATCCCGATTGTCGCTTTGTTTGAAAAAGAACTCAAGAGCAAAACAATCCTGATGGGCTTCGGGCTTGACAGCGATGCAATTCATTCGCCAAACGAACACTTCGGGGTTTTCAATTATCTGAAAGGGATTGAGACGATTCCGTTGTTTTATAAGTATTTTACGGAGATGTCGCGGCAAATGCATAGCAATTAGCGAATGTGGGAATTAGCCAATTAGCGAATTGAGTTGCAAGTTCCACAAGTCGTTTCCGTTACATTAGTTTACTCAGGCGTCGTCAAAAACGGCATAAAATTATTTTATATAAATCGAGATGTTCTATGCTTCTGCGAGTACTCATTTTTTCCAACTTTCATTCGCTAATTCGCTAATTATCTCATTCGCTAATTAATAAATGGCTAAACTCTGTTCCTGCAAAGGGCTCGACCCTAACTGCAAAAAATGCTTCGGAAGCGGCTATATCGATTCGCCCGAAATTGCACCTGCGAAAGTCAAAGCCGAAAAGCCCAGAAAGTCTTTAAGTATTTCGGAGAAGCTGGCAACCATGACTATGGAAGAAGTCGAGGTGCTGGCAAAGAAAATCATTTCTGAACTTGATTTGCGCTCCAAGAAACAGATGCAGGTTCTGAATTCGATTCCGTTTAATACAAATACCTTCAGGCGTGATTTCCCGGAGAAGTTCGACCAGCTTGACCGGTTGGAAAAAGAGAAGGTCCGTTTGCGAAACGATCTTTTCGCGATTGATCAGGAAATAGTTTCGAAGAATTATAATGTGAAGTTACGGTTTGGGCACTTTTTGAGCGACAAGGATGTGGATGCGGGGTCCAACAGGGAACTGAAGACCTTGATCAGGGAGTACAAAAAGCTGAAGAATAAAGGCCCTAAATAGGTTGAACGATTACTGTAAAAAGG
>JAEZGB010000040.1 GCA_023437485.1 Bacteroidota bacterium | reverse complement strand
CGTTGGGCCTGGCCGCCAGGTCAAACTCTTCCTCAAGGGCATCGGCCACTACGGTACATTGGAAGTTTTGGGCAGTCGGCGCCTTGTCCTGCTTTCTGAACACGGCGTAAACCGAAGCGTCCGAGGTATAAGGCTCAATGAATTCCGCAGGCCTGTCAGCAGCGAGGGTCATTGACTGAAAACCAAGCGGCGAAATGCTGAAGTAGACTGTGGCCGTTGGGTCGGTGATACCTTCGCCCGCGTAGGATTTGATTTCGGGATAGCGCGCGGCCAGTTCGGGATCCATGTTGGAATTTTCAAATACGCGGAATTGTTCAACTCCGCCCGTGGCGGTTGGCAGGGTAATCACCACGTTTGAATTTCGGGCGACAAACCGTTGCGGCGCGGCGTTTATTGATTCCTTCAAATCGCCAAGCTCGATCGTAACGAGTTTTGGGCTCATGATACCGGTCTTATTGCCGATAATGTCGCCTTTTGGTTTCCCGGCCGACTTGAAATGGCCGCCCTGTGCAAACGAAAGCCCGGTTACCGCGATGGCGGCAAAGGTGAGTAGATGTTTTTTCATTTGGATGGTTGATTAAATTGTCAATCCAAATGTATCGCAATTTTGTTTTCACTTCGTTTAAATATTTCACACATTAACAAAAATATCGATAACGAACACTTGAAAAGAATTAACAATGTATAATAAGTAGGGAAAATCTTTAAAAAATTCGAATTGCGAAAAGTGGTGCCGATTATTTACTTTTAGCAAAAAAAATAATGAACCTGAGTTATTGGGAACTTAAGAGCTGGTTTGCCGCAGTTGACTTTACCGTTGTAGGTAGCGGGATTACCGGAATTCACGCGGCGCTCAGGCTTCGCGAACGGTTTCCGACGGCCAAAATACTGATCTTGGAAAAGGGCGCGCTTCCAGAGGGTGCCAGCACTAAAAATGCGGGATTTGCCTGTTTCGGAAGCTTGTCGGAGATTGTGGATGACCTGGAAAGCCAATCGCCAGAAGACGTGATCCGGCTCATTGCCAAACGCAGACATGGGCTGGAATTGCTAACGCGCCGGCTGGGAGCGAACAACTTCGGCCTTGAGCCAAATGGCGGATATGAACTATTTGAGACAGCCGATCCAGAACTCTACGAATCCTGTCTGTCGCGGTTGGATGAAATCAATGCACTGCTACGGGCGGATTTTGGTGCCGATGTATTTCGCATCGTTGACAACCACTTTAATTTTGACCGAATTTATCCCAAAATGATTTTCAATCCCTTTGAGGCGCAGATCGATACTGGCAGGATGATGCGTGCGCTGCTTGCCGAGGCTTATCAGCACGGGATCATGATACTCAACCGGCAGACGGTCACCGCGCACGAGGACTTTGGGTCACATGTTGAGATTTCTTTGGGTGATTTTAGCTTTAAAACCGGCAAACTGCTCTGGGCGACCAACGGGTTTGCATCAGAACTCATAAAAGACGAGGTCGTTCCCGCACGCGCCCAGGTGCTGGTTACCGCCCCGATTCCCAACCTCCGGATCAAGGGAACTTTCCATTTGGACCGCGGCTACTACTATTTCAGGAACATCGACAACCGGATCCTGCTAGGCGGCGGTCGAAACCTTGATTTTCAGGGTGAAACCACCATCGAATTTGGCCAGACCGAAATGATTCAAAACCGCCTCGATAAATTGCTAAAAGAAGTAATTTTGCCCAATACTCCCTTCACCGTTGAGCACCGGTGGAGCGGCATCATGGGAATGGGCGAGGCTAAATCGCCGGTGATTAAAAGGCTCTCAGAAAATGTGGGCTGCGGAGTCCGCCTTGGTGGAATGGGCGTCGCCATTGGATCTTTGGTGGGCCGTGAACTCGCCGATTTATTTTAAAAGATGAGAAAAGTCCTGCATTTCATAAAGCTTGCCGTGCTTTGGTTTTTTGCCGTCACACTTTTTTTAGTGATGGTCTTTAAGTTTATCCCCGTTTTTGCCACACCACTCATGGCTTTTCGGGCAGTGGAAAACATTTCGGCAGGCAAACCGCTCGAATTCAGCCACGACTGGGTTTCTATTGACGACATTTCGCCCAATATGCAAAAGGCCGTAATTGCCGCCGAGGATTCCAACTTCATGACCCACAACGGCTTTGATTTCGAGGCGATGAAAAAGGCCCTCGACAACAACAGCAAGGGCCGACGCATCAAGGGCGGAAGCACCATCTCGCAACAAACCGCCAAAAACGTCTTTCTCTGGCAGGGCCGTTCCTACATCCGCAAAGGACTCGAAGCCTATTTTACCGTCCTGATCGAGGCAATCTGGGGCAAGGAGCGCATCATGGAAGTTTACCTTAACAGCATCGAGATGGGGACAAACGTGTATGGGGTGGAGGCCGCCGCGCACCACTACTTCCTCAAGACCGCTTCAACGCTCAGCAAGCGCGAAGCCGCCGCGATCGCCGCGGTTTTGCCTAATCCGAGAAAGTACAAAGCAACCAATTCATCGTCCTACATCAACCGCCGAAAGGATCGCATCGTGCGCCATATGCGGCATGTAGGCGAACTAAACTATTAATTTATGAGAGCACACGAAATTGATTACCAGATCTTTGGCGAGGAAATGCAATACGTCGAGATCGAACTCGACCCACAGGAAATCGTCGTCGCCGAGGCCGGCAGCTTCATGATGATGGACAACGGCATCCGCATGCAAACCATTTTTGGCGACGGATCCCAGCAGGACACCGGCATCTTTGGGAAAATACTGTCGGCGGGAAAGCGCATGCTCACGGGCGAAAGCCTTTTCATGACCGCCTATCTCAACGAGAACGCGGGCAAGAGCAAGGTGTGTTTTGCCTCGCCCTATCCCGGAAAGATTGTCGCGATTGACCTGCAGCAGTACGGCGGGAAATTCATCTGCCAGAAAGATTCGTTCCTGTGCGCGGCGAAAGGCGTTCAGGTTGGGATCGAATTCTCGCGCAAATTGGGCCGGGGCCTCTTTGGCGGCGAGGGCTTCATCATGCAAAAACTAGAGGGCGACGGCATGGCATTCGTGCATTCGGGCGGAACGTTGGCCCGTCGCGAACTTCGTGCGGGCGAAGTGCTCAAGGTCGACACCGGCTGCATCGTCGGGTTCTCGCACACCGTGGATTACGACATCGAATTCATCGGCGGCATCCGCAATTCGCTCTTTGGCGGTGAAGGCCTTTTCTACGCCACCTTGCGCGGCCCGGGCATCGTCTATATCCAATCATTGCCCTTTAGCCGACTCGCCGATCGCATCATCGCATCGGCGCCAAAATCGGGCGGAAGCGGCCGTGACGAGGGAAGCCTATTGGGCGGGCTTGGAAGGATGATTGATGGCGACAACCGTTTTTAGTTGATGTTTTGGGCGTGCCGGCGCCGAAATGAATTTTAAATTTTGAATGGGGGTTTGCGGAAAAATTGGGCGCCGTCGCGCTGTCCGCTGTATCTTTTGCTCCGCTCCGCTGCGCAAAAGGATGTGCTTCGCCAGTTCGGCCTTGGGCCTCGGGTCGCTGCCATCGCTCACGCGGAGAAATTATAAATTATAAATTTTAAATTATAAATGAAGCGCGGCTGGTGGGCCGCGCTTTTTTTCTTATAATTCTACATTCAAACTCAGGATGATGTTCCGGCCCATGTCCGGGACCTCATCGATCCGAAGTCGCGAGAGATGCGAAACGTAGCGGCGGTCCAGCAGGTTTTTGCCGTGGAGCGCCAGGTCCCAACGGGATTTTCCTACAGTGAATGAACCGCCCACGCCCAGGTGGAGCAGCGCATATTCGGGAGTGTGGAACTCGAATTCGCCCGGGCGGTCCTGCGGCGCGAAGTATTGCACCGTTAGCCGGGCAAAGGCATCCTTGATTTTTCCAAAGTCAAATTCGCCCCTCAGGGTGTTGGACCATGAATTCGCCGGCATCAGTGGGAGGTTAGCCCCGTCGCGGCGTTTACCGGTCACGGTCTCGAAACTGCTCTCAAAATGCAGCCAGTCCAACGGGTGCGGGTGAAAGTGCACGCCGGCTTCGCCGCCGTAAAGCGCGGCATCGGCTTGTGTATATCGGTACACCGGATTTTCGTCGACAATTTCACCTGTAGGCGCAATGAATATATAGCGGTTGATGTGGTTGTAAAATCCGTTCACAAAAAACTCGAAGTGCCCCGATTTGAGTTCGAGGTTTAAATCGGACTGGAAGTTCTGCTCGGTTTCCAGCTCAGCATTGCCAATCTCAAAGCGGTTGCTGCCCTCGTGCTCGCCGTTTGAAGTCAGCTCAGCAAGGTTAGGTGCCCGAAATCCGCTAGCAAGGTTGAGCCTGGTGGTTAATTTTTCATTCCACTTGCTCCGTACTCCTGCCGAGGCATTGAAGCTCGAGAAGTTTTTATCCACCGGTGCAAAATAGGCGTCTTCGTGCTCTCCGCCCATTTCATCGGTTTTAATCGCTCTGAAATCATATCGCAAGCCGGCCTGCAAAACATGCTTTTCCAGATCGAGATTGGCGGTAGCGAACACACCGGCATCGCGTACCGTCGCGTCGGGGATGAGAATTTCGGGCGCGGTGTTGGTATTGGATTGGAACATGCCCTGAACCCCTGCAATTACAGCCAAATTATTGGGTTTTGGAAAATGATACCGAAGGTCATAATTGGCCGTCGAGAGTTTCATCCGCAATGCGGGGTCTTCGGAATCTTCGAACTCCTTGCGGTCGTTGAAAACATAACCGATGTTCGCCTCAAGAGAGGAGGAGCCCAAAAAAATCTTGTTTTGCAGGCTCAGGATATGCGAGCCCACTTCCTGCCGCGGAAATTCGGGAGAACGGCCGGTGTAGTTAGCGCCATATTCGCCTTCAGGCAAACCTGTTGAAAGACGGTTATAATTATACCTGATTACACTGGAAATGTTATTGTCGGAATACCCGACGGCGGTTTTGAAATCAGCTTCGGAAAAGCGGGTGTTTTCAACGCGGCCATCCGAAATCATATAATCTGCGTGGCTCGAAAATCCTCCGCGAGCCAAAAATTTCCATTTCTCTTTTGAAGTCTTTATTCCAATACTCGTAACAGAGCCTAATGTATTCGACATCAGCTTCTGGCTAAAATTGAACGCAGATTGGTTCGCGTCGGCAAAGCGTTCGGGATTGAAGTAGAGTACTCCGCCAAGCGCATCCGAACCGTAAAGGAGCGAGGCCGGGCCTTTGATTACCTCGACACTCTCCATTCCGGATTCGCTTAGCCCCAAGCCGTGCTCCTCACCAAATTGCTGGTTTTCCAGCCGGACGCCCTGCGTGTAAACAAGCACGCGATTGCCGCTTAGCCCACGGATCACGGGCTTCCCGATTGAAACCCCCGTCGAGACCTGCGAAACGCCCGGAATGGTGGCCAAGCCGTCGGTTAGCGTCGCGATTCCGCGCTGTTGGAACTGTTTGATTCCGGCGTGTTCCACCTTCATGACGTTTTGCGACTGCAGGCGGTTGAACGCCGTGGAAACGATTACCTCGTCTATCTCGTGTATCTGCTGCTCAAGGACAATCGTCAAAGAATTGTCGCCTTTTGCAATATTCGCGCTTCCGGTAAAGGTCTTATAGCCGATAAAAGATGCTACGACCGTCAGCCGCCCCGCGGGAACGCCATTGAGGGTAAAAGTTCCGGAGCCGTCGGTTACGGTTCCTTTTTGGATGTCCGGCGCATAAACCGATGCACCGGGTATGGGCATCCCGTCAATGTCTTGTACGGTGCCCGTGAGGCGGTTCTGGCCCATAGCCAAAACGCCCGTGCCCAGGAGGGCAATAAGCAATATTTTCATGAAATTGTTTTACTGTTAAACTCGAATTTTCGGGCTACAGTAAATCAGGAGGGCCTCGTTGGGTGAGCAGGGCGCCGCCGAAACCGGACGGCGTCGGTTCATAAAAAGTATACGCCAGCCGTGCCGACGGGATTTCCCTCAATACATCCAGCCGAAAAGTCGTCGCAGGCGTGTAATGGGCAAAGGTAAATTCGCAGGAGAAACAGGTGTCCAGGTCATGGTGCGCATGGCCTACCTCGGTCTTCCCTATGTTGTAGTGGTGGTCGCAGTGCGGCTGAGTGAACTGCTCCACCAGGTGTTCGGTAGCGTGAAATGACTGGAACAGCAATGCGAAAAGCATCGCGGCGCCAAGCCAAAAATTTGCTATCCGAAACTTGTTCTGCAAGAGATTTTGTATTTAGTTACACCAGTTTATTTTCCACCAGGTATTCGGCGATTTGAACGGCGTTAGTAGCCGCTCCCTTTCGGAGGTTGTCGGCCACAATCCACATGTTCAAAGTATTGGGCTGGCTTTCGTCGCGACGGAGCCGTCCAACAAAGACTTCATCTTTGCCCTCGGCGTAAAGCGGCATAGGGTAAGTGGCGGTGTCGTTGTTGTCCTGAAGCCTGATCCCCGGGCTTTCGTGCAGGATGCGGCGCACATCGGCTAGGTCGAAATCATTGTGAAACTCCACATTTACGGCCTCGCTGTGGCCGCCCACCACCGGGACCCGGACTGCGGTTGCGGTCACGGCAATAGTGCGGTCAAGGATCTTTTGCGTCTCATGCACCAGCTTCATTTCTTCTTTCGTATAGCCGTTTTCCTCGAAAATGTCGCACTGCGGGATGGCGTTGCGGTGGATCGGGTACTTGTAGGCCATTTCGCCCTGGATTCCGGCGTATTCGTTTTCGAGTTGCTTCACGGCCTTGACGCCGGTTCCCGTGATGGATTGATACGTTGATACGATGATCCGCTTGATTCCATATTCTTTGTGTAACGGAGCCAGCGTGAGCACCATTTGGATCGTGGAACAGTTGGGGTTTGCGATAATTTTATCCGATGTGGTAAGTTCAGAAGCGTTGATTTCCGGGACGATGAGCTTCTTGCCCGGGTCCATTCGCCAGGCCGACGAATTATCGATCACGGTCGTTCCCGCATCGGCGAATTTAGGCGCCCATTCCAACGAAGTTTCGCCTCCGGCCGAGAAAAGTGCGATATCCGGTTTCATCGAAACGGCTTCGGCCAGGCCAACTACCGTATAATTTTGGCCGGCGAAGGAAATCACTTTGCCCACCGACTTTTCAGATGCCACGGGGATCAATTCGGTTACCGGAAATTTGCGCTCGGCGAGCACTTTCAGCATTACTTCGCCCACCATTCCGGTAGCGCCCACGACTGCGACTTTCATAATGATTTGTTTGCCGCAAAAATACGAAACAAATGATCATAAAAAGAAGAACCGCCCAAGGGTGCGGGCGGTTTAAGATTAAAAAATATGTAATGTAGCGGAACTACAGGTTTGGACGGTTTTTGAGTGCGTCGCGGATCTCCATCAACAACTTCTCCTCATTGCTTGGAGCAGCCGGCTCGGCGGGTGTATCGGCTTCTTTTTTGCGGGTCGCGGCAATTCCTTTAATCACCAGGAAGAGCACAAACGCAACAATGATAAAGTTTATTATTGCCGAGAGAAACATGCCGTATTTTACCCCTCCCAGCACCGTTAACTCCTCTATTCGCGAGAGGTTCGCCGCATCAAGGGCTGGTTTGAGCAGCAATGGAGTGATCACATCTTCAATAAAAGAGCTTACAATTTTGCCAAACGCCGCGCCGATGATTACGGCAATCGCGAGTTCGACCACGTTGCCTTTCATGGCAAATTCCTTAAATTCTTTCAGAAAACTCATAGTTTTGATTTTTTTGTTTGTCGAATTTAACGCTATTTTATTAAAAAACCTTCACTCGCGATAAAAAACGCGTCGGACACGTTGCGAAATTGATGTCAGAATCTCGTAAGGGATGGTGTGTAGCGCGGATGCCATCTCAACGGCACTGGGTTGTTCGCCCAAAAGGATGACCGAATCGCCTTCGCGGCAGGGGATATCAGTTACATCGGCCATCAACATATCCATACAAATGCTCCCCACGATTGGCGCTTTTTGCCCACTTACCATCACATACCCTCGCTGGTTGCCCCAATGGCGTGAAATCCCATCGGCATACCCAATAGGTACGGTGGCGATAAGCGACGTTTTTGGCGCGACAAATCTTCTGCCATAGCCTACGCTGTCGCCTTCAGGAATGCTGCGCAATTGCGAGATGATTGATTTTAGCGTTCCGACATTTTGAAGCATGGGTTGTTCCTGAGGGTCGTTTGAGATGCCGTAAAGCCCGATACCCAGCCGAACCATGTCATATTGTGCTTCGGGAAATTGTGATATTCCCGAGGTATTGAGGATGTGGCGTATGGGCGATATTCCCAACTTCTGGATCAGGTTTTGGGACAGATCGTCAAATTTCCTGATTTGCTCCAATGCGAAATCACGCTGGCCGGGGTCATCGCTGGTAGCCAGATGCGAAAAAATGCTTTTAATCTCAATGTTTTTTGTAGCACGCAACACCTGAATCAAATCGGGAAGCCCGTCTTTTTCAAATCCCAGCCTGTGCATGCCTGTATCGAGTTTGATATGAACAGGGTATTGGCTGGCGTTCTTTTCCTCAGCGGCTTTGATAAAGGCCCTGAGACCGCGCATATTGTAGATTTCAGGTTCGAGGTTATTTTGAATAATGGATTCAAAGCTGGTCAGTTCGGGGTTCATCACCATGATTGGAATTGAAATTCCCGCCTGGCGCAACGAGATGCCTTCATCGGCGAAAGCCACTCCCAGGTAATCGCAGTTGTGGTGCTCGAGCAATTTCCCTATTTCAAAGCCACCATTGCCATAACCAAAGGCCTTTACCATTACCATGAGTTTACATCCCGGGCGCAGTTTGGAACGGAAAAAGCCAAGATTGTGACTCACCGCGTTAAGGTTTATCTCCAGAACCGTTTCATGGGTTTTCTCTTCGAGTGCCGCCACGATCTTTTCAAAACCAAACTGCCGGGCGCCTTTCACTAATATGGTTTCCTGAAAAAACTCCGGGAGATCCTCGAGAAAATCGGCGGTGCTGGCAAAGATTGCGATGTTGCCGAACATTTTTGCGTGTTGCGATATTCCCGTCCCGATGCCGATTACGCGGGCAACCTTGTTCTTTTTAAGCAAATCGGCGGCCTGTTTGTAAAGTGTTTCAGGTGATAGGCCACTTTGTACAAAATCCGAGAGTATCACCGTTTTGGCGCCGCGTTGTTTTTGACTTTCCTGAAAGTCGAGCGCGATCTTAAGCGATTCAAGGTCGAGGCTGTAACTGTCGTCAATCAGCGCACATGAATTTATTCCATTTTTGATGGACAGTCGCATGCTTACGGGGAACAGATTGGGCATCCGCCGCGCGATTACATCAGGGCGGTAACCCAAATAGATCATAGTAGCCGCGCAGGTGCAGGCGTTTTCAATGGAGGCGTAATCCCGAAAAGGAACCGTGAACTCAAGTGCTGGTTTTACCGCGGTAATTGTGGTGGCTCGCTGATCGGCCCGGTAGCTGAAATTTATATCGGCACCTGTTTCAAAACTCCAGGTAAAATGAGGCTTTTCGCAATTTTCCAGATCTTTTTGCTGCCCAATGATCATCTGGGCTTCATCAAAAAGTTTCATTTTTTCCCCTCGTTTTTGGCTGGGTCCGGAAAAACCTTCGTCATGCGCGCTGCCAATATTGGTCAGGATTCCGAGGGTAGGCCGGATCACCGCGGCAAGCTTTTGCATCTCGCCCGGTTTTGAAATTCCGGCCTCGATGATGGCCAGATTGTGGGAAGGCCCAATCCCGAGTACCGATAACGGAACCCCTGTCTGGGAATTGAAGCTTTTTGGGCTTCGGGCGATGTTGTATTCAGGGCCAAGCAAAAAGTTGAGCCATTCCTTGACCACGGTTTTGCCGTTGCTGCCCGTGATCGCGATCACCGGGGCTTCAAACCGTGCCCGATGGTTTGCGGCAAAAAACTGAAAGGCGTCCAGGACGTCATGCACTTGAATGAAGAATGCGTCGCCGGGTTGCTCAACCGCTTTTGAAACCACAAAATGCCGAACTCCCTTGCTTTTAAGTTCGGGAATAAAGTCGTGGCCGTCGTGATTGGGACCGGACAGCGCAAAATAAAGCGTTGCCGGGCCGTTGTGAAGCGAGCGGCTGTCAATTGAAACATGCGTGACGGAACCGGGTTTTGAACCAATGATCCGGGCGCCCGGGAAGCGGGTAATATTTTCAAGGGAATAATTCAAATTCCCGGTTTTGTGGGTTTTTTGGAGTAGAAGCCTGCCTCGTTTTCCTGCAGTTCGCGCATTGCGGTATAATAGGCGGCGCGGCTCAGCGGTTCATATTCCTCGGTTTCACCCAGAAGCACGAGGTTGTCGCTCTCGGCCTTTCGGAAGCTGTAATTGGCAAGGTTGCCGGTTCGGGTGCAAACGGCGTGGACCTTGGTAACGTATTCGGCGGTGGCCATGAGCGCGGGCATCGGCCCAAATGGATTTCCCTTAAAATCCATGTCCAGCCCGGCAACGATCACGCGGATCCCGGAATTTGCAAGGTCATTGCACACCGATATGATTTCATCGTCAAAAAACTGCGCCTCGTCAATCCCGACCACCTCGCATCCCTGCGCGAGGATCCTGATGTTGGCCGCTGCGGGAACGGGCGTACACCGGATCTCGTTCGCGTTATGCGATACCACCCTTTCGTCGTGATAGCGCGTGTCAATTTCGGGTTTGAAAATCTCAACCTTTTGCCGGGCAAACTGCGCCCTTTTGAGCCTTCGGATCAATTCTTCGGTTTTACCCGAAAACATGGAGCCGCATATCACCTCAATCCACCCAAACTGCTCCTTATGATTGACCGTATTTTCGAGAAACATTTTTTACTTTTCTGGCTTAAAAAAGGTTTGATTTTTATTGTTTGTGCGTAGCTTTGTAACTAAACAAAAATATTAAAATTCACCCCGACGTAGCACCGCAACCGCAAAAGTTATGAAAAAAAAGCTTGAAGCCGAACTGATCAGCATTGCCCACAGGATACTCAAGATGAAGAACCGCAGCGATTTGGATCAATTGCATCGGGAAACGGTGGTTTTGCTGGAAAAATTGTCGGTTTTAAGGTTCGTGGAAGAACATATGGGCGATGTGAAGCCCACCATCGGGAGGTCTGAAGTGGAGGAAATCGTCGACCAGGCCTTTACAGTTGAATCCGAAACTGAAACCAAATCCAAATCGGAAGCGCCGCAGGCCGAGCCGGTAAAGGAAATAGAATCGACTTCCACACAAGGGGACAGGCTGGCCGAAATTGAGATGTCACCTGAAGAGGGGCCAACAGGCACGCCTGAGCCTGAGCCGGAGGACCAACCCAACGATGAGCCTGAAACCCCTGAGCCGGGGCCCGAACCTGAAGCGCCGGAAATCAGGGAACCTGAAGTCCGCGAGCCCGAAAAACTTGAAGCGATTGAAACGGCCTCGCATTTAAACGATGCGCCGTCGGCCGAGCAACTGGTCGCACAGACCGAAGCTCCAAAACCTCGACTGGAAGACGATTTGTTCAAACCGGCTTTTGAAATCTCATTTGAGCGCAAGGAACCCGTCAAAACCGAACCCAAGGAAGAGAAAGAGGGTCAGATCGCATTTGACGATTTGCTGGGCTCCGACTACAAAGACCCTGTTTTTGTCAAACCCGAAGACCTTGCTCGCGAAGCCGCGTCGCATGTACCCCCAACGCCCAAGCCCGAAGTTATCCCGATTGCCCGACCGGCCGACCGTACTCCGGTTTACAAGATGTCAAACAACGAAATTGCCGACCGGACGGTTTCGCTCAACGACAGGCTTTCCAAGGGAATTACCGTGGGGCTCAATGACAGGATTGCTTTTGTCAAGCATCTTTTTGGCAATAGCAATGAAGACTATAACCGTGTGCTTTCGCAATTGATCACCTTCAACTCCTTTGAAGAGGCCCGCGATTTTATTGAAAACATGGTGCGGCCTGATTACAACAATTGGGAAGGCAAGGACGAGTACGCCGCGCGTTTTATGGAGGTGGTTGAGAAAAAATTCAATTAAATGGGCAAGCTCTTCATCGTGCCGACACCTATCGGCAATCTTGAAGACATGACCTTCCGGGCCGTACGTGTCCTGAGCGAGTGTGACCTGATTTTGGCCGAAGATACGCGGAACAGCGGTACTTTGCTCAAACATTTCGAAATCCAGACCCGGATGACGAGCCATCATATGCACAATGAACACAAAACCGTGCAGCATTTGGTGGAGCGGATGAAACTTGGTGAAACCGTGGCTCTTATCTCAGATGCCGGAACTCCTTCAATCTCCGATCCTGGTTTTTTGCTTACCCGTTCGTGCCTTGAAAATGGCATAGAGGTAGAGTGTCTTCCAGGCGCCACCGCCTTTGTCCCGGCGCTGGTGAACAGCGGGTTGCCAAGCGACCGCTTTGTTTTTGAAGGTTTTTTGCCCGATAAAAAAGGCCGCCAAACCCGCCTCGAGGCACTTCGGGAGGAACGGCGCACCATGATTTTTTACGTATCGCCACACAAATTATTAAAAACCCTCACTGATTTTGCCGAATATTTTGGCCCGGACAGGCCTGGATGCGTTTCAAGGGAAATTTCAAAACTTCATGAAGAGAATGCCCGCGGCACCATGTCTGAACTGTACCAACATTTTTCCCAAAAGACCATCAAGGGGGAAATTGTGATGACCGTTGGTGGCAGGCCCGCCAAATAATCAGGTTTCCAGGTCAACAAAGTCAAATTTTGCTCCGCTGAACAATCCACGGTCACTGAGTTTAAGGTCCGGGATAACCAGTAGCGCCATAAATGACAGCGTCATGAACGGCGCTCTGAGCGGGCTTCCCATATCTTTGGCCATCGCGTCGATTTCCTGATAGAGTTTTCCCGTTTCCCATCCGTCAAGAGAGCTGATGATCCCCGCCACCGGCAAGGGCAATATTTTTTGTTTTCCTGCATCGACGGCGCAGATACCGCCCCGGTTTTCAATGATAAGGTTGACGGCCTGACAAATCTGTTCATCTGAAACGCCCACTACAATGATGTTGTGCGAATCATGCGCCACTGATGAGGCAATGGCGCCGCGCTTTAAGCCAAAATTCCTGATAAACGCCACGGCCGGCGCGGCATCAAAATATCGGTTGACCACCGCAATTTTAAGGATGTCCTGCGAAAGGTCAGGATGTGCGAGGCCGTCATGAAAGCGGGTGGCCAAATGCTGCTCTCCCGTGACCAATTGGCCTTCACGGGCTTCAATTACGCGCACATTTCCTGATTTAATGGTCAGTTGAAAGTCTTCGGGGCGCTTTTTTTCGATATTGAAGTTATTGGGGTGATCGAATCGGACCGGTTTAATCAGGGACTTTCCGTCTTTGGCCACGCAACGGCCATCAATAAATGTTTCAAGCACCGCAAAGGTTTCAAGGTCTTTGACGACGATAAAATCGGCGGGATCGCCAGTTTTAAGCAAGCCGTTTTTCATTGTATAGTGTTTCACGGGGTTCACGCAGGCCATTGTCAGTACGTTGAACAAGTCATGGCCGAGCGCGATCGCGCGTGCGCAAAGCGTGTTGATATGCCCGGTGGCAAGGTCGTCAGGGTGTTTGTCATCTGAACAGAACATCATCATCCTGAAATGCTCGCCGATAAGGGGTGCGAGTGCATCAAAATTCCGCGCCGCGCTGCCTTCCCTGATCAGGATTTTCATCCCTCTTGAAAGTTTGTCCATCGCCTCTTCGCTGGAAAAACATTCGTGATCCGTATAAATTCCGGCGTCAATATATCGCTGCAGGTCTTCGCCGCGAACTCCCGGCGCATGGCCGTCAACGGGTTTGCCGTGTTTATGTGCCGATGCGATCTTGGCCATTATTTCAGGATCGCGCGCGATGGTTCCGGGGTAATTCATCATTTCGGCCAGGTAAAATATTTCGGGTTCGCTCATGAGCTGTTCAATTCCGGCGGCGTCAATAATTCCGCCTGCGGTTTCAAACGCGGTTGCCGGTACGCATGAGGGTGCGCCAAAATGGAATTTGAACGGAACCTCCTTTGCGTTTTCGATCATGAACCGAACGCCTTCAATACCAAGCACATTGGCAATCTCATGCGGATCTGAAATTGTGGCGACGGTTCCGTGCAATACGGCCATCCGGGCAAATTCTGATGGCACCAACATTGAACTTTCAATATGAACGTGGGCGTCGACAAATCCTGGCATGATGTAGTGCGGGGGCGCCTTTTCAATTTCTTCGACCGCCGTGATCCGTCCCTGGCTGACGGTGATCTGCCCGGGATAAATTCGCCTGTTTTCAATGTCCACAATTTGGCCCTGGATTTCCATATTGATAGTTTTTATATACAAAAGAATAATTTTATCGACGGTTTTCCCGTAATCGGCCAGATTATTTTGGCTTAATTTTACGGCCATGACCCTAAGGCATACCATAAAGCCCATCCCCGACGCCATGACCTGCGAGCAATTGGCACGTGAACTCAATGTTGACACCTGCATTGCCGGGCTGTTGATCCAACGTGGAGTGACTAATTTTGAAGAGGCCAAAACCTTTTTCAGGCCATCGCTTAACCATCTGCACGACCCTTTTTTGATGAAGGACATGGACAGGGCGGTTTCAAGGATTCAGCGCGCACTGGTGACCGGTGAACGCATTCTGGTTTTTGGCGATTATGACGTTGACGGTACCACAGCAGTTGCGTTGATGTCTTCCTATCTTCGGTCTTTGAATGCGCAGGTAGGCACTTACATTCCGGACCGATACGCCGAAGGATATGGCGTTTCTCGGCAGGGAATTGATTACGCACACGACAATGCCATCACTCTGATCATCGCACTTGATTGCGGTGTGAAATCCAATGAACTGGTTGCCTATGCCAGGCAAAAGGGGATCGATTTCATAATCTGCGACCACCACAGGCCCGGCGAGACCCTACCCGAGGCAGTGGCCGTCCTTGACCCCAAACGGTCAGATTGCGATTATCCCTATGACGAACTTTGCGGTTGTGGAGTCGGGTTCAAGCTAATTCAGGCGTTAGGGCAGATCCGCGGGCAATCCGTTCAAGACTTGGTGCCGTACCTGGACCTTGTCGCGACCGCAATAGCCGCCGACATTGTCCCGATCACCGGCGAAAACCGGATTCTGGCCAAGTTTGGGCTGGAAGTGATTAATAAATCGCCCCGGCCGGGAATCGCAGCCCTGGCAGCATATCGAAAGAAAAAGGAACTCGACATCAGTGATGTGGTCTTTGGAATCGCGCCCAGGATCAATGCCGCCGGACGGATCAACCACGGCAATTTCGCGGTACGGTTGCTCAATGAAACCGATGCCTCGCTCGCCGCAGAGTATGCACAGGTAATTGAACAAAACAACACTGACCGCAGGCATTTAGATAAGAAAATCACACAGCAGGCGCTCCGGCAGATTGAACTCAATGGCGAGCAGGACCGATATACCACAGTGGTTTATCATGAAGAGTGGCATAAGGGCGTCATTGGCATTGTGGCCTCGCGTCTGACCGAAACCTATTACAGGCCCACCCTCGTATTTACCAAAAGTGGCGATAAACTTGCGGCCAGCGCCCGGTCAGTCCGGGATTTTGACATATACAACGCGTTGGAATCCTGCGCGGAACACCTGGAACAATTTGGCGGGCATATGTATGCGGCGGGAATGACCATTCGGGAGGAAAATTTCACTCAATTTAAAGACGCGTTTGAAGATGTTGTGCGCCAGACAATGCCTGAGGAGCTCCGGGTTCCGGAAGTGGTTGTGGATTGCGAATTGGATTTTGAAGCGATTACCCCCAAATTTTACAGGATTCTCAAACAGTTTGAACCTTTTGGCCCGGGAAATATGTCACCGGTGTTTTTGGCCAGAAATGTGGTAGATACGGGTTATGCCAAAGCCATTGGCGATGACGGTTGCCATCTGAAGCTTTACTTGCGGCAAAATGGCATATCATTTTCGGCGGTGGGTTTTGGAATGGGTGATAAACTGGCCGAGGTTCAGGGCTCCAAACCCCTAAAGGTGGTATTTAGCATCGATGAGAATGAGTGGAACGGTAAAACAAGCCTACAGCTAAAACTGCGGGCCATCAGCCCTTGTTAGCAAGTTTGGCGGGCTGGTTTGACGGGAA
>JAEZGB010000007.1 GCA_023437485.1 Bacteroidota bacterium | reverse complement strand
TGGTACTGCATTTTGTGGGAGAGTATGTCGCCGCCTTTTTTAGTGGAAACCCCGACCTGTAAGGTCGGGGTTTCTTGTTTTTAAGCGGTGCGGCGCAGTCGCGCTTCGCGCTCGTGTCACTGCCTTTCTTTCAGAAAGCCCTTCACTAACGTGAGGGGCTTTCTTCATTTCAGGGCAGTGCAGTCGCGCTTCGCGCTCGTGTTTTGACTTTCGACTAATCTTGCAGCTTCCATTCGACGTTCGACGTTCGACATTCGACGAAATCGCTGTCAGCGGTCAGCTTGCTATAGCGAAATCCAAAACATTTTCGGTAGCAAAGGCAGCTTCCGTTCGACATTCGTCGTGTAACATTCGACAAAATTCGCTGTCAGCTATCAGCCGTCAGGTTTCAGTTTACTGTAGGTGATTGTAAACATTTTAGGTAGCAACGGCAACTTCCGTTCGTCGTTTGGCGTGGGACAATGTTACCATTTTTAGTTTCTTTCGACTTTTGACTTTAGACTGCGCTCGCGGCAACGCGACATTTTAATAGTATAAAACTTAAATTTCCGATTGTGATATTGCGATTATTTTAGCGTGTACACTTAATTTATCGTTAAAAACAAAACTATTGATTGAGAATCGTTATATTTGGTTTGCAAAATTTCAATGTTATGAAAACTCTGTTTGTGATTGCGGCGATAAGTCTGTGTGGTATTTCAAGTGCCAGGGAAGCTGATGTTCCGAGCCCTTTCTGGTTTAGTATTTCAGAGAAAATCTTGTCGGAAACGCAGAGCCTGTTCAATATTGAAATCAAGGAGACTCCCAAGTCAGCCCCGAAAAAGCGCCAGGTAAAGGTGAAGGCGGCATTGAATTGTGAGCAGGAACAGCAATCTCTGGTGTTGCCCTTTCCCACCTTTAAACGGGGTTCGGGAATTTGGATGATTGCCGAATAAAGTAGAAAATGTTACAAATAAAAATCCCGCCGAAGCGGGATTTTTTATGCGAGCATGGTAACAGGATTCTCCAGATACTGTCGCAATGTTTGCAGGAATTGTGCGCCTGTTGCGCCATCCACCGTCCTATGATCGCACGCAAGGGTCACCTTCATGGTATTGCCCACCACAATTTGTCCTTCGCGCACCACCGGCTTTTGTTCGATGGCACCTACTGAGAGGATTGCGCTATTGGGCTGGTTGATGATTGATGTAAATTCACTGATGCCAAACATTCCCAAATTTGACACCGTAAATGTGCTTCCTTCCATTTCGGCAGGCTGAAGTTTTTTGTTCTTCGCCCGCCCGGCAAGGTTTCGTACCGATGACCCAATTTGAGTAAGGCTCAACTGGTCGGCGAATTTGACTACCGGAACCACCAGGCCATCTTCGACTGCGACGGCAACACCCATATTGATGTGGCTGTGGATCAGGGTCACGTCGTCTTTCCATTGCGAATTGACCTTTGGGTGCTTGCGCAGCGCCATCGCACAGGCTTTGATCACCATATCGTTAAAGGAAACTTTGGTGTCGGGAAGCGCATTGATTTGTTCACGCGAGGCCATCGCATTGTCCATAGCCAGTTCAATGGTCAGGTAGTAATGCGGCGCGGTGAATTTGGATTCTGAAAGGCGTTTCGCGATCGTTTTGCGCATTTGCGAATTCTTCTGCTCATCGGTGTGCATTTCACCTGCCGGCACAAAAGGACGGGCTTCGGCCACAACTTTTTCTTCTCTTGGCGCTTCACCTTTCTCAGCAGGCTTCGCTTGTTGGGCGGCTTCCTGCGGCTTGTAATTTTCGATGTCCGATCGGACTATCCTGCCATTCTCACCTGATCCTTTCAATGACCTGATGTCGATGCCTTTCTCTTCGGCCATTTTGCGGGCCAAAGGTGAAATAAAGACCCGCTCCCCTGTATTAGCAGATTTCTCAGCATTTACGGGTTGTTTTTTATCTTTATCTTCCACAGGTTGCGCATCTGCCGGATTATCTTTTGGCGCGCTTTTGCCTGAAAGGTCCACTCCAGTCAAATCAGTTCCTTCGGGCCCAATGACGGCCAAAACGCTGTCAATTGGTGCGCTCTCGCCTTCCTGAATGCCAATGTGAAGCAGTGTTCCGGCATTAAAACTTTCAAATTCCATCGTAGCCTTGTCGGTTTCGATTTCGGCCAAAATATCGCCTTCACTTACCTTATCGCCCACTTTCTTGAGCCACTTGGCAACGGTGCCTTCGGTCATGGTGTCGCTCAGGCGCGGCATGGTAACAACGGTGACGCCTTTGGGAAGTTGGTTTTGGGTAGTGGGTTGCGGTTTTTGGTCAGATGGTTTATCCTCCGGAGATTCCGGTTGTTTCTCATCCTGTGCGGTTTCGGCGGGAGCCGATTGCTGTTTTGGGGCGTCGGTTTTGTCGTCGCCATCCAGCATGCCTGAAATGTCTTCGCCTTCATTGCCAATAATGGCCAGCAGCGAATCCACGGCAGCCGATTCGCCTTCTGGGATTCCGATATGCAAAAGCGTCCCGGAGTTAAATGACTCGAATTCCATCGTCGCCTTATCGGTTTCGATCTCAGCCAGGATATCGCCCTCGGTTACTTTATCGCCCACTTTTTTCAGCCATTTGGCCACAGTCCCTTCGGTCATCGTATCGCTGAGCCGCGGCATGGTTATCTTGGTTGCCATCGTTACAGTTTATGAGGGATGAATGGATAATTTTCCTGCTCGTATACCACGTCGTAAAGTTGTTGCGTTTCCGGGAAATCAGATTCCTCTGCGTATTTCGCGCACTCTTCGACAAGGTCTTTCACGCGCTCATCGATCGATTCGATTTCCTGATCCGTCGCGTAGTTGTTTTCTTTGATAATGTCCAACACCTGGGTGATTGGATCGATTTTCTTGTACTCTTCGACCTCCTCCTTGGTGCGGTAAAGTTGCGCGTCTGACATTGAATGCCCACGGTAGCGGTACGTTTTCATTTCAAGGAACGTTGGCCCGTCTCCGCGGCGCGCGCGTTCCATGGCTTCATCCATGGCTTCGGCTACTTTTTCCGGGTTCATTCCGTCAACCGGTCCGCAAGGCATTTCATAGCCAAGTCCCAGTTTCCAAATGTCGGTGTGGTTGGCAGTCCGCTCAACCGAAGTTCCCATCGCATAACCATTGTTTTCCACGATAAAAACCACTGGAAGTTTCCACAACATGGCCATGTTAAAGGCTTCATGCAGCGAACCCTGTCGTGCGGCGCCATCGCCAAAGTAAGTCAAGGTAACGCCGTCGCGGCCAAAGTATTTGTCGGCAAAAGCAATTCCCGCCCCAACCGGAATCTGGGCGCCTACAATACCGTGTCCGCCGTAAAACCCGTGCTCCTTTGAGAAAATGTGCATCGAACCTCCCATCCCCTTGGATGTGCCCGTGACCTTGCCCAAAAGCTCGGCCATGACTTTTTTAGGGTCAACACCCATCCCGATTGGCTGCACGTGATTTCTATAGGCCGTGATCATTTTGTCCTTGCTCAGGTCCATGACGTGAAGGGCGCCCGCGAGCACCGCCTCCTGGCCGTTGTATAGGTGAAGGAATCCGCGAACTTTTTGCTGGATGTAAAGCGCGGCGAGCTTGTCTTCAAACTTTCGCCAAAAGAGCATGTCTTCATACCATTTGAGGTAAACATCCTTCGTAATTTCTTTCATTTCAGTGTCTTTCAGTTAATTTGACGGCCGTTTGGCATTGCGCACAGCCTCCCATTTTGCGAAAAGCAAAAATAAGATATTAGAGTGTAGGAGTAAAATATAACCTGCAGATTTTACAGGAAGTTTTTGTCAAATGTGAACGGCAACAAGTCCTTTAATGAATGGGACAAATATACCGGACCCGTTTCACCGGTAAAGTAAATCGGAATGGGTTTTTCCTGGCGGAATTCATACTCGGCAATGGACTGCCTGCATGAACCGCAGGGTGGAATTGGTGCCGATGTGTTTCCGCTGTCTGATGCCGCTGAGATGGCAATCATCAGGATCCGTGCCCCCGGATAGGCAGCCCCGGCGTGAAAGACCGCGACGCGTTCGGCACACAGCCCGGACGGATAGGCTGCGTTTTCCTGATTGGACCCAACAACGATTTCGCCATTGTCCAGCAGAAGCGCGGCCCCTACGCGGAATTTCGAATAAGGCGCGTAGGCGGTCTTGCGGGTCTCTACGGCCTTTTCCATCAACCGGCGCACATCGGTGGGAAGTTCCTCAATTCCGTCATAGGAAACAAAGGTGGAAGTCTGCGTGAATTCTTTCATATTGGAGGAAAAAAAATCCAAATCTCGATTGAAATTTGGATTTTTAAACATTAGGTGTTTGCTTAATAATCTTCGTACTTCTCGCCAAAGTTAAACGTAAGTGAGAACCGCAGCGTGTTTTCCAGCGGGTTCTTTATCTGCGAGGCGCTGAACAGATATGAAACGTCCAGTTTCAAGGTAGTGTATTTAAAACCGGCGCCAAGTGAAAAGAACTTTCGGGCCCCTTTGGTTTCGTGCTCACTAAAGTAACCCAGCCTGAAAGCGAATGAGTCCTGATAGGAGTATTCGGCTCCGGCAGAGTAAGTAAATTCTTTTAGCTCCTCGGAAAAACCGTCAGGTGCATCGCCAAAAGACTGAAAAACTCCCGCCACCCAATTGATATTACGGTAATCTTCATTGTTTTGCTGGCGCTCTTCATCGGTAATCTCGCCATCGCCGTTCAAATCCGGATCCTGTGGTGTGGGGACCAGAAGCTTTGTAACTTCCAACCCGACCGACACTTTGTTGAATTCGTCAAAGATGAAATCGTATCCGCCCCCGAGCCTCATGTTGGCAGGAAGGAAGTTCGCGTTGTCATCGCCGGCAGCCGCGTCGTATTTGATTTTTGGCCCGAGGTTCTGCAAATTAAAACCAAAACGGTATCGTCCGTTAAAATCGGCATAGGCCTTTTCCTCGCTCTGGAAAAATCCCGCAATATCCACCGCAAAGGAGCTTGCCGGCTTCGCATCGCCCGCTGCGTCGGGAATTCGCAAATTGGAACGGATGTAACGTCCTGCCACCGACATCGCGAAACGGTCACTGAGTTTGAGTGCGTATGACGCATCGAGCGCCAGTTCATTGGGCTTTACAATGTTTGGCTGATCGTCAAAGTTTTGCCTGAGTTCAATTTCACCTAAACCAAAGTACCGAAGGCTTCCTGCAAAGGCGCTCCGCTCATTGATCCGGTTGTAGTAGTTGAGTTGCGCCAGCGAAATATCATTCACAAGGTCGGTCAGGTATGGCGTATAACTAATCCCGATTCCGTTCTTGTCAAGTGCGAAGGCGTATTTCGCAGGGTTGTATTGTTGTGAGAAGACGTCGGGCGAAGTGGCAACTCCCTGATCGGCCATACCGGCAGAACGCGCATCGGCGGCTACAAGCAGGAACGGAACGCCCGTAGTGATTACCCTGTCCTGGGCTTTGGCTTGCAGCGCCGCAAGGCAGATCACGAGGATCGATATTTTTTTCATGAATTTGGAAAACGGATTGTTAGACAAATATAGTATTTTATTAAAGGATTACAAGTTTCTCGTACTTTTCAGACTTGCTGTTGGTTAGCGTTGATTTCACGGTTAGCTTGTAAATATAGACACCTTTCCCGATGCGGTCGCCAAAATCGTCACGGCCATCCCAGGTAATATCGCGTGACAAATAGCCTTCGGTATTGACAATCTGATTTCGCGTCCAAACGACTTTTCCGGTAACCGAGATTACCTGTACTTGGACCTCGAGGGGTTCAAATGGCCGGTTGTGGGTGAACCAGAATTGGGTGTGGTTTACAAACGGGTTAGGGTAATTCAGGACATTGGTGAGCGTAATTCCATCGCCGTCAACGACCACGAATTGAATTTCGGCCGTGATGGGGTTGTTGTATACGTCCCACGCCTTGAAAGTAATGGTGTGCAGCCCTTTCTCCAGGTTGCGCAGCGGAAACCTGAGCTTTCCTTTGGTAAAATCGTCCAGCTCGGTTTCGTAATAATCGTTCAGGATATACGGATTGCTCTCATCCCCGTCAAGGATCGCCACGATGTCGTGCCCGATTCCGCTCGCGGTGTTGATCCCGTGCTCGTCTTCAAGATAAGCGAGGAAGATCGGGTTTTCATTGGTGATTCCGCCCGAGATGAAAGTCTGATCGTTCATATAAAGTTTAACCGTAGGCCCCGTATTGTCGGCCACCGCATTTTCATTTATACCTCCAATGCGGATGGTATTGTCGTAACCGGTTTTGTCTTCGCGAATCATATTGCGCTTTGCATAAAAACTGATGCGGCCATTACCGACGGGAATCCTGATATCGCGCGGCACCACGAAGTTGAATTCAAATTGGCCGGAGTTCACACTGGCATTGCCACGGAAAATGGTTTCGCCAAGCACACTAAAATTCATCTGGGGCGCAAAACCATCGTTGTTAAGCGTCTGACGCTGGATCATCTTGTCAAAGATGTTTACCGCGAGTTCGCCGTTATAGTTGGTCAGGGGGATGTTGTTTTCATCGGTCACCAACCCCGTAATTTTCATTGGCGAAAGCGCCTGAAAGTCGGGAACGGGGCCCGTGACCGGCTGATCGTTTACGTGTGTCAGGATGACTTTTGGCTCGGGGATGGCCAGGTAGACCGCGGGATCGCCCAAAAACACAACCACATTGGCCGCCGAGTTCGCCGCGCTGTTTTTGGCCCGCCGGAGCGATTCTGCCATCGACGTCCGAGGACCTTCACCCGCGTCGTAAAAGAACAGGTATTCTGACAACTTTTCATTGAACTGTTCGGCCTGGAACTGCCCGATGGACCGCACCGTGGTGATCATCGCGATCGCCCCGCCGCGTTTGTTCCAAAACGTATATTCGCCCGCCGTGGGCCGGTATGGATTGTCAAAGCGGCTAAAGTCGCATGTGATGGTGATGAAAAGTGGGTACCGATGGCGGTTTTGCAAATTCTGGCCGTCTGCTTTTTCCCAGATGCGTTCACCCGAAAGTCCGTCCTCGCCCCCGTGGCCAAGATAATTGAATACCAGGGCACCTTTTTCAAATGCGTTGAACAGGTCCTGCCTCGCCTTGGGATAACGCTTCCCTCCCGCCGAGGTTTCCTGCTCATAGGAATCCAGGAAAATTTTCTTGAGGTTAAAAAATGGTTTTTCGGCCGAAATCTTGTCGGCAAGTTGATTTTGCTTCTGTTGCAGCGATGCGTCTGAATTTTTATCGGAATCGTCCGAAATCATCACTACATTGTTCCGCCAGCTCCCGTATGAACTGATATCGTGGTATTCAAGAACCTTGTTGACTATTTCATCGGCTTGCGCGGGGCTGTCGGCAATGATCCGGCCCACGGCAATGTCAACCCCGCCAAAATCGTACGCGATACTTCCCGATGGTGTAAAGTAATCGATTCTGCCCTCGTCGGGGTCCATCAACCCAAAGAAATCATCGGTGGAAAAGCTCAGTTCGCCGTCAGTGTTGCTGTTCAAAGCGTGGTAAATCGGCACCAGGTTGGTGTTATTGGGGATCCGGTCCTTGAAGTCAAATGATGCGTCGCCAAAAAGATTGAGGTATCGCACGCGGGATTCGGCGGAAGATCCATTTTCATAAACGTACCGCACAAAATTGCGGATGGCGCCAATGTCCTGCTTGCCCGATCCGAACTCTTGGTAAATCTGGTCCAGTTTGACAACCTTGACATTCAGTGCCGAATATTCGCGGTGAAAGTTGGCCAGTTTTTCGGCCTGCGCGTTCAGGTTTGAAGGCGAAATAATAAGATAATCAATATCCTGGAACTGGCCTTGCGCGTTGTTAAAGATGGTTCCCTTGAGGTTTTGGTTGGCCACGCGGGCATTTGATTCTTTTTGAGGTGTCAGGAAATCAGCGTTGTCAACCGCGATAAATTCGCGCGCCTGGCCCAATTGCGACCGAAATGCAAAGGTTGATTGGCCGTTATTGGTTGCCGAGGTGACATTGTGAATATCGGTGATGTCCCAAACCTGTCCAATGGCTGATGCGTTTGAGATGACGTACTCGCCAACACCGGTGAGCGTTGCCGCCTGATTGACACGGAACCTGAACTGTTTGCCGTAGCCCGTGAGCTGTCGCTTTGCCCGGATAACGATATAATCCAGAAAACCGCGGGCCGAGGGTACGCCGTTGTTGTTAAAAGTAAGTTGCACCGTCACATCCTGGGCCGCGGGAAAAGCCGTGGGCTGCAGTGTCGCCAGAACCATTTCGGTACCTGAATTTGGCGAAAGCGGGCCAAAGTTCAGATTGGATACCTGTTGGCCGTTTGCCTGGATGGTAAACGAGGTCGGGTTGAATGATGCCGAAGCCATTGCGGCCGAAAGGGTCATGGGTTCACTGGCAACAACATTGGGGAAGTTAAATGTAAATGATTGTTGGTTGTCTATATTAAAGGGTTCGCCCACCCATCGCCTACCCAAACGGGCCACATTTGTCAGGTCCTTTTCGTGAAATTGGTAATCGTCAAAAGTGGTGAAAGTTGCCGAAGGGGCCGTGCCCGTCAACGGATCCATTGGCGAAATCCTTTTGCCCGGACCGCCGGATTTGGTTACGTAATAATAGGAGCGGTCGGCGTAAAGGTTGTTGTGAGTAGCGTTTTCGGCGCTCCAGTTGTCAACTCCTTCGGCATAAAACAAGATATAATCTGATGAGTCAAACGAGCCGTCTTCGCCACCCACCACCTGAATCGCGTTTTCCTCCGGATCGAGTGGGTAAGGGGCGCTGTTCAAAAGCGGAACCATACGTCCGCCGTTGCCGTAAATCTTGATATTGGCCGGATCGCCCGATAAATTCATTCCCAGCGACTGAAGAAAATTGCGTGAAATTTTGTAAACCCCTGACTTCTCGACATAGAACCTGTACCAATCGCCCGAAGACAGAACCGAATTCTCAATTGCGGCGGGAGCCGATGTAGCGACTGGCCTCGCAGCGGATTCCGCGATCTGATAAGAGAAAGATTTTACCCGTCTGATGCCACCGGAATTGCGGACAATCGGCGAAAATTCTATTTCTATATAATATAGATCGCGCGCGCGAATATTTCGAACGCGCAGGCCGTGATTTTCCGGAAGCGATTGCAGGGGAATATCGCCCAGCACATCCGAGCCGATGGATTCGTAAACCAAATTGGAAAGGCTGACCGCCTGTGGGTCAACCGGCGACGCAACCTTGATACGGTGAGTGACGAATAGCTTTCTGCCTTCGGTTTCATATCGGAAATTCCCGTCCTTGACATATGGAAACCGCGCTTTGTATGGGCCATAAGGCATTTCGGCACGATCCACCCATTCCAGTGTTAACCCCGCCGATCGCTGGGCAGTGACTGCGGAAATCGATAATACCAGGAGAAAGGTTAATATTTTTTTCATCAGAAATGTTAACGTTTTTTGGCAAGAATTATTACGACGTGTAAAAATAATTTATTTGGCCCAACGCATCATAATAATCAAATTAATTTTGCGTTGTGTTCCTGTAACCGCCGGTCTTTCGGCAATTTAAAAATTTAAAAAGTTGTTGCGGTTTAACGGTTAATTGTTATATTCGCCACGAAATTTATTACCTACTAAAGTATGAAAGTAAACAAATTGATGGTTGTCAGGCTGATGCTCTCGCTGGCTGTAGTGGTTGGTTTTTCCTCCTGCGGCAAGAAGAGTTCAAAGAGCGCCTCTCGGGCCACCGGTTGGAAAATCAATGACAGCAAGGGTGGTTTTCAGTACGCTTCCAATTTCAAGAAGCAGGCTACAGCCCCTGGTCTGGTCATGGTTGAAGGTGGTACCTTTACGATGGGTAAGGTTCAGGATGACGTGATGCACGATTGGAACAACACTCCAAATCAGCAGCACGTACAGTCTTTCTATATGGATGAAACGGAGGTTACCAACCTTATGTACATGGAATACCTTGACTGGCTCAAGCGCGTATTCCCGCCAGAGGAAGAAAACTACAAAGCGATTTATGAAGGTGCTTCGCCCGATACACTTGTATGGCGCAACAGGCTTGGTTATAATGAGACCATGACCAACAACTATCTCAGGCACCCCGCTTACGCTGAGTATCCTGTGGTAGGAGTTAACTGGATCCAGGCCGTTGAATTCTGTAAGTGGCGGACAGACCGTGTTAACGAGAAAGTTTTGGAAGACGCAAAATACCTTAAAAAGGATGCCAAGCTAGAGGCTACCGCCGATAAGGTTTTTAGCACCGAAACCTATCTTGCCGCACCTACGAAGGCTTTGGGTGGTGACCCCGAACTTGTACTGCAGCGCCCAATGGGCCGTGGAAATAAAAAATCGGCTGATTCAACCGGCGCTAAAAATGTATATGCCCAACGTACATCCGGACTCATCAATCCTGAGTACAGGCTCCCAACCGAAGCCGAGTGGGAGTATGCCGCCGCCGCCGATGTTGGCCAGCGCGAGTACAATATTTACAAAGGACAAAAGAAGTATCCTTGGTCTGGAAGCTATACCCGTTCAGGCAAGCGCCAGGTTAGGGGTGACCAATTGGCGAACTTCAAGCAAGGAAAAGGGGATTACGGCGGAATTGCCGGTTGGTCTGATGATGGTGCCGATATCACCAACAAGACAAAATCATACCCTCCAAATGATTTCGGCCTTTATGATATGGCAGGAAACGTTGCCGAATGGGTTGCCGATGTCTACAGGCCAATTGTTGATGACGAAGCCAGTGACTTTAACTACTACCGCGGAAACGTCTACACCAAAAACAAAATTGGCGATGACGGAAAAGTTGAGATCGTAACTGCCGAAACGCAGGTGTTTGACACACTTCCGAACGGAAAAGTGATGGCGCGAAACTTCCCCGGCCAGATTGCACAGGTACCGGTAGATGAGAACGAAACCTATCTTCGTCAAAATTTTGACCGTGCCGACAACCGCAACTACCGTGATGGTGATAAGCAGTCAACCCGTTACTTTGATTTTGGAAATTCTGAAGAAGGCGACCAGCTTCCCGATGACAAGCGCATGTATGACTCGCCACGCCACAACGTGACTGTCGACAGCCTTGGCCAGATGATCCGAAAATATGACCGCTCAAGCAAGCGTACCACGCTCATCAATGACGATGTCCGCGTTTACAAGGGTGGTTCATGGAGAGACCGCGCGTACTGGCTCGATCCGGCGCAAAGGAGGTATTTCCCGCAGGATATGGCTACCGACTACATCGGCTTCCGTTGCGCGATGTCAAGGGTAGGTCCAAAGGCCGACAAGAAAAAACGTGCCCGCAACTAATTTGAAACTCAATATTGAAAAAGCCCTGTTATGCAGGGCTTTTCTTTTGGCTTATGGATATTGAAAAAATTTACGCTGCCTTTCTGGAATGCGGTTCGGTCTGTACCGATACGCGCAAAATCACTCCAAATTGCTTTTTTGTGGCACTTCGGGGCGACCGTTTTGATGCCAATTCCTTTGCTGCCCGCGCACTGGAAATGGGCGCAAGATATGCTCTGATTGACAATCCGGAGTTTAGCATACCCGGCAGGACCTTGCTGGTTAATAATGCGCTTCAAAGCCTTCAGCAATTGGCATCGTACCACCGCAAGCAGTTGGGCCTTCCCATAATTGGCCTCACGGGGAGCAATGGGAAAACCACCACCAAGGAATTGGTAAACGCGGTGCTTTCGAGGAAGTTCAACGCTGGCGCCACCCTCGGCAATCTGAACAACCACATTGGTGTTCCGCTTACCCTATTGAGTTTTACAAAAGACACCCAGATTGGCATTGTTGAGATGGGCGCCAATCACCAGCGTGAAATTGCGTTTTTGTGTGAGATCGCCTCGCCCAACTATGGTTACATCACCAATTTTGGCAAGGCGCACCTGGAAGGTTTTGGCGGCGTGGAAGGCGTTATAAAGGGCAAAAGCGAGCTTTATGACTATCTATACTCCGCCCGTGCCATGGCTTTTGTAAACCTTGACGATCCTATTCAGGATATCCGTACAGCCGATCTTTCGCGGTACACCTTTTCATCTGCAAATGACGCCGCGTCGGTAATTGTTTCCAACATATCGGCTGATCCCTTGGTATCGCTGAATTTCGATGAAATGGAAATCCGCTCCAACCTGATCGGGATGTACAACGCTCCTAACATTGCCGCGGCAATTGCCATCGGATCTTATTTCCAGGTCCCGGCGGCCCAGATCAGGCTGGCTATTGAACAGTACAACCCCAACAACAATCGATCGCAACTACTTGACAAAGGAACCAATCATATCATCCTGGATGCCTATAACGCCAATCCAAGCAGCATGGCCGCGGCAATTGAAAACCTCAAGAGGTTAACAGCGTCCAACAAGGTTGCCATCCTGGGCGATATGTTCGAGTTGGGCGACGAAAGCTCCCGCGAACATCGGGATCTTGTTACACTGGCCGCTGAGGACCGCGAAATCACTTACCTGTTTGTTGGTGCTGAATTCAACTGCCACAAAGCAATTGCGCCAACCTCGCAATTCTTCAAAGACTTTGATTCGCTGGCGGCTCATATCCAAAACCATCCATTAGCAGGTGCTACGGTGCTTGTAAAGGGCTCCCGCGGAATGGCCCTGGAGCGTGTGCTGGATTATCTCTAGGGCGTTGCCCACGCGCCTGCCATCGCTCCGGCCGGGCCGGGCTGTACGCTGCAATTTCATTTTCGCTTCCATCCCTAACGCAGGCACGGCGAATCCTTGTTGGTTTAAGGGCACAGTCCCCGCAGGCAAAAACGTAGTATAAAAACGAAATGCCTGTTTATATCTCGAAAGTTTATGAATAGTCGCGTGAGGGATGGGAGCAAGGTGCCGCGCACCGCGACAGCCCGACCCGAAGGGGCACGCCCGGATAAAATGGTCTCAGGAAAAGTTCGAGAGATGTCTGATAAAGTGGGAAAAGTTCTCCGGTGAACCCAAGTGGGGGAGCCTGCACAAGAAAACGTCCCTGGCAGGGGCATTCGGCTAAAAGGATTATTCAAAAATTGAATTGCTTGTCAAGGGGTTTACCTCCGCTTCGCTACGGTGAACCCAAGTGGGGGAGCCTGCACAAGAAAACGTCTGCCAACTTTGAGTCGTAATGTTTCGGATAGAAAGGGCAAGGGTTTACCTCCGCTTCGCTACGGTGAACCCAAGTGGGGGAGCCTGCACAAGAAAACCTCTCTGGCGAGAGGTTCTTTTTTTATGGCTTTCGCGCTTACAAAAATGAATTTTTGACGTGCTTAAAGCCATAAAAAAAACCGAAACTTTCGTTTCGGTTTTCTTGTGGGCGATGAGGGGTTCGAACCCCCGACCCCCTCGGTGTAAACGAGGTGCTCTGAACCAGCTGAGCTAATCGCCCTTATTGCGAGTGCAAATATAGGCTCATTTTGTTTATCTGCAAACAAAAGTGAGAAAAACTTATAAAATTTCGGCGACCACAAATGTGCTGCCGCCGATGTAGATCATGTCGTCAGGGCCGGCCTGCTTCACGGCGCTTTCATAAGCCTCTCTAACCGAATCGAATACCTCTCCCTTGAGTCCGTGCTCCCGGGCTGCGAGTTGCAGGTTACCGGCTTCCAACCCTCGTGGGATATCGGGCCGACAAAAATAATATTGCGCCTCCGGGGGCAGGATTTCCAGCGTTTTAGACAAATCCTTGTCATTGACCATGCCCAGCACGAAATGCAAATTTTTAAATTCCTGCCGGTTTACCTGTTTCATCGTTTCGGTGAGGCCGTCGGCATTGTGTGCGGTGTCGCATACTACAAGGGGCATGGTGTTCAAAATTTCCCATCGGCCCCGCAAACCGGTGTTGGCAGTCACATTTTCAAGCCCGTCTGTAACCGCCGCTTGAGGGACTTTGATTATGGGTCGGAGCTCGTTGAGGGCTGCGAACACCGTCTGTAAATTGTACTTCTGATAATCGCCCCGGAGGTCCGTTTTCAAGGCGGTATGCGGTTGGTCTTGCGCAAAGGTGATTTTGCTCTCAAGCCTCGAGGCCACATCTTCAAAGACAGGTCGCGTCTGTGAATTGGCCTGGCCGATTACTACCGGGGTTTTCGGTTTTATGATTCCGGCCTTTTCAAATGCAATCTCCTGGAGGGTTGTTCCAAGGAATTGAGTGTGGTCAAGGCCGATGTTGGTTATGACCGACAAAACAGGGTTGATGATATTAGTGGAGTCCAATCTGCCGCCCATTCCGGTTTCGATGACGCAAATCTCGGTTCCTGCCTCTTTGAAATAGTTAAAGCCGAGGCCGGTGGTCATCTCAAAAAAGCTCAAATCATGCGATTCGAAAAAATCCCGATGGTCGCGCACAAATGAAACGACATACTCTTTCGGGATCATTTGGCCGTTTACGCGGATTCGCTCCCTGAAATCAAGCAGGTGGGGAGAAGTGAACAGTCCCGTTGCATATCCGGCTTCCTGCAGGACCGAGGCAAGCATATGGCAGGTTGAGCCCTTTCCATTGGTTCCGGCCACGTGAATGCATCTCAGCGCATTTTGCGGGTTTCCGAGATGGTCGCAAAGAAGCCTGATGTTGGTTAGGTCTTTCCGGTACGCCGAGGAGCCCTGTCGCTGGAACATTGGAAGACGGGAAAACATCCAGTCCAATGTTTGGCCATAATCCATTTTATTCTCCCAACTTGAAGTTAACGGTAATGTAACCAGTCTGAATTTCGGGTGCATTGGGGTCGGCCTGCCACTTGTAGGTCTTGGCGGTTGCGATGGCCGGGTTCACCAGGCAGGGATTGGTGTTTGTGGTCCCTTTTGTGTACCGCGCGCCAACAACGTTGCCGTTTCGGTTTACTTTGATCTCGACCACCACGGTACCGTATTCATTGCATTCCTGTACCCGTTTGTCGCGGCTGCTGAGTTTCCTTCCGGAAAGTCCCCATCCGCGGCCGCCGTCACCTGACCCATCGCCATAATAACTGTTGGCGTACGGATCTCCATCCGAACGGCCTTTATTCCCTGGAATGTTGTCCGGGCCTTCTCCCTGTGTGCTTGTACCGTCTGATTTCGGACCGTTAAGGATGTTGGAAAGCGCGTCGGTAGTCGCTTTGGATGGCGTGGGCTTTTCAACCGGCTTGGGCTTCACCGGCTCCTTCACCGCTTCCTTTTTAGGAGTGGGTTTTTTGGTCTCCGAAATTACCGGAGCCTCTTCAATATCCTGCGTGGTCAGGTCTTCGGTCGATGGAGTGGGTTGCGCGCTCGCGGCAGGCTGTGGTGCCGATTTAACGGTTTCGGTTGAAGTCTTGTTATCACCCGCGCCAAATTCGGTATTTCCAAAGTTGATCGCTATGCCGTTCTCAGGCGGCGGGTCCAAGTAGGTGAGGCCAAGGAAAATAAAGAGCAGGAGCAATATGGCCATAATCGCAGTGGTTATGGCAAAGGCTTTGCGCTCGTATTCGGTTTCCAGGTACTTCATGTCTTACTTTGGCCTTACGGCCAACACTACTTTAATCTGGTTTCTATTGGCAATGTCCAACACGCCAACCGCTTTTTCTATCGGTACGCCTTCTTCGGCCCGCAGGATGATGGCTTTTTCTTTGTCATCGGCAAACATCGACAGCAGTCGCGATTCAAGTTCAGCCTCTCCAACCGGGTCCTTGTCAATAAAGTACTCCAGATTTTTGTTGATTGAAACTGAAATATTCTTGTTGCTGTCAGTTTTTCCCTTGGCCTTTGGCAGTACCAAATCCAAGGCATTTGTGGTCACCATGGTTGACGTCAGCATGAAAAATATCAGCAACAGGAAAACGATGTCGGTCATTGACGACATGTTGAATTCAGGCGTTACCTTATTTCTTCCCCTTAAATTCATTATGTTGGTTCATTTAAAAGGTCAAGAAATTCAACCGCGTTGGCTTCCATCTGGTAAACAATTTTATTGGTCTTGCCCACCAGGTGGTTGTAGCCCATAAAGGCAATGATACCAACAACCAGTCCTGCAACCGTCGTGGTCATGGCCGTGTAAATTCCCTCGGCAAGTGCGCCAACCTCAAGTTGACCGCCGGCACTCGCCATTTCATGGAAAGCCAGAATCATTCCTATAACAGTCCCCAGAAACCCCAGCATGGGTCCGGCGCCCGCTATCGTGGCCAACACACTGACGTTTTTCTCCAATTTGTAAATTTCGAGTTTACCCGCGTTCTCAATGGC
Organism: Bacteroidota bacterium; assembly: GCA_023437485.1. Lineage (GTDB taxonomy): Bacteria > Bacteroidota > Bacteroidia > Flavobacteriales > Flavobacteriaceae > Flavobacterium. The sequence goes on along the minus strand of JAEZGB010000007.1, from coordinate 25,583 downwards.
CGTGTCAATGTCTTCCAGCGGCTTTCCGATGCGCGAAATACCCTTTTCAATCAGCCTGGCAACCGGCGAATTGGTTTGCGCACAAAGCATTTTGGCGCTGTCAATCTTACCGTGAGAAATATTTTCCCTTATGCGGTTCATAAAACTTAAGTCAATTTTGGACGCCGCCGTGATGGCCATCAGCCTTTCAAAATAAACATAAAGGGCCACAAAGAGCAGCAATGCAATTGACAGCATGATAATCTGGCCGCCGATGCCGCCACTGGTAATTAGGCTCCAGATCGAGATTGTTTTTTCAACAGGCACATCTTCAAGAACCTGCGCCGCAGCTACCGATGCCGTATCGGCCTGTAGGGAAAATATCATAAATTTCATTTTGTATATAACGTAACCCGAAATTAATTGTTGTTTGGCCCCGTGAATCAGTTTGCATTCTCAAGATGCTAACAAAGTTTTACACGAGTTGCGCAAGTGCGATTTCATAGGCGCGGGCGCTGATGCCGGTTTTGGAATGACCCGCGTCGAAGGTCTTTTGTATCGCATTTCTGATAATTTCGGACGTGTCGCCAAAGATGCCTTCGTCGTCCATCGGAACCCGTTTTTCCATAAGATAGGCAAAAACGCGCGCCATTCCGCAATTGGAAATAAAGTCCGGGATCAGGCTCACCTGTGAATCCACCTGCTCCATAATGGGGCCGTAAAAAATTTCGCGGTCGGCAAAAGGCACGTTCGCTCCGCATGAAATTACTTCAAGTCCGGCGGCAATCATGGCATGTGTCTGCTCAAGGGTCACCAATCGCGAAGCGGCGCACGGCATAAAGATTTCGGCGCCGATGCTCCAGATTTCAGAGTTGATCCTTTCAAAAGGGATCATGTTGTCGGCGATGAGCTTGTTGCCCTGTTTATTGCCAAAGAGTTCAATGATTTGCTCATGGGAGAATCCTTCGGCCGACAAAATCCCACCGTCACGGTCTATGATCCCAACAATGCTGGCACCCATCTGCGATAGATAGAATGCCGCCGCCGATCCTACATTTCCAAAGCCCTGCACTATGGCGCGCTTGCCGGCAATGCTTCCGCCATAGATGTCATAATAATGGCGGACGGCCTGTGCGACGCCATATCCTGTTATCATATCGGCCACGGTGTATTTGCGGGCCAGGTCAGGCGAGTAGTTTGCGTTTTCGATTACCTTGACCACGCCTTGGCGCAATTGCCCGATCCGGTTGATCTTGTCGGCATCGGTGGGTTTGAAGTGCCCGTTAAAGACACCTTCCTGCGGATGCCAGACCCCGCAATCTTCGGTCATCGGGATCACGTCGTGGATTTCGTCAACATTGAGGTCTCCGCCCGTTCCGTAATAATTTTTCAAAAGAGGAGAGACTGCCTTAAACCAGCGTTGCAGGACACCTTTCTTGCGAGGGTCGGCCGGGTCAAAGTTGATGCCTGATTTGGCTCCGCCGATGGCAGGCCCCGCCACCGAAAACTTGATTTCCATGGTCTTGGCCAGCGACAGGACCTCATTCATGTCAAGCCCCTTGCGCATCCTGGTTCCGCCGCCTGCCGCGCCCCCGCGGAGCGAATTGATGACCGTCCAGCCTTCGGCGTCGGTTTCGGGGTCTTTCCAGTTAAAAACAATTTCGGGATTTTTATTTTCGAACTTTTTGAGTAGGTCTTTCATTTTTGAAAATTTGGTGCAAAGGTAACTCTTAGTTGTCAGTCCTCAGGCATCAGTTTGAGAAAGCTGTCAGCTTCCGGTAATGCTGTCAGTTTAATTGCATCCTCGCTGCGATCCAAGCCGTTCGGCTCTCGCCCCGGCTCTTCTTTCTTCCCTCTTTTCTCTTTTTTCTTTCCTCTTTCCTCTTTCCTCTTTCCTCTTTCCTCTCATTCATATACCACCCCCGACGAATGATCTTTGCTCGCACCGGTCACACTTGCCAGAACATTGATTTCGCCGCGAAGTCTCAAAACCCCCAGCAACGCAAATACAAGGGCTTCCTTGAATTCGACGATTTTCTTGTCAGGAATCACGATGTCTATTCCGGGAAGCAGATTTGTAAGCCGCTGGATCAGAAAGTCGTTATAGGCGCCGCCGCCGGTGACCAGCATCTTTCCCTTGCAATTGTCAAGGAATCGGGAAACCTGATGCGTGGCGTGCTCGGTAAAAGTGCGCAGGATGTCTTCAATGGGAATGTCAAACTGCTCAATCATCGGGAGTACTTCGTCACGGACAAATTCGGCCCCGAGTGATTTGGGATACGGCACACTGTAAAACTGAAGTTCGTCCAATTTTTGCAATAAATCAACGTGGATATAGCCGCGGCTGGCAATTTCGCCCCGATCATCATAATCCAGCGAAAGCATATTGGCGTAATGGTTCAGGACTGTGTTTACCGGTGAGATGTCAAAGGCTATCCGCTCGCCATTCTTTTCATAAGATATATTTGAAAATCCGCCAAGGTTAAGGCAATATTCATATTCAGGAAACAGAATCCGATCGCCCATCGGGACAAGCGGCGCTCCCTGCCCGCCAAGCTCAACATCGGCTTTCCTGAAATCGCATACCACCGGACATCCTGTATAGTCCACCAGCTTCGGAAGGTTTCCAATCTGCATGGTAATTCCCTGGTCAGGGGTGTGCCTTACCGTATGCCCGTGTGAACAGACCGCATCGGGCTTCAGGCCGTGCTTTTTTAGGAATCCGGCAATCACCCCGCCAAGGAATTCGGTGTATTCGCGGTCAAGCCGGGCGAGGCCCTCGTCATCCAGGTTTACCGCCGTGGCGAGTCTTTTACACCATTCGCGCGGGTATTTTACCGTTTCGCATTCATGGAGCTTAAAATTATAGGAATTCCCGTCATGTGTGAGGGTGGTATGGGCAAGGTCAATGCCGTCAAGCGAGGTGCCTGACATGATCCCTACCACGTTGTAGTTTTGTGGCTGCATGCTTCAAAATTACGAATGAAATGCATAAAATATGACTTTTAAAAAGTATATTTGGCCACATTTTTCAAATCGTTAAACCTTTATTTCACCAGCATAAAATGGATTTTACCCTTACCGAAGAACATTTGATGATCCAACAGGCCGCTCGCGATTTTGCCCAAAACGAATTGCTCCCCGGCGTGATTGAACGCGACGAAAAGCAGGAGTTTCCAGCCGAGCAAATCAAGAAAATGGGCGAACTTGGTTTTATGGGGATGATGGTTGATCCAAAGTACGGCGGAAGCGGTCTTGATACCATTTCCTACGTGATCGCCATGGAGGAAATTTCAAAGGTCGATGCATCAGCCTCAGTGGTTATGTCGGTGAACAATTCACTGGTATGCTGGGGACTGCAGGCATACGGAACTGAAGAGCAAAAGCAAAAGTACCTCCCGCGACTGGCGTCGGGTGAAATTATTGGCGCATTTTGCTTGTCAGAACCTGAGGCGGGGAGCGATGCCACTTCGCAAAAAACAACCGCAATTGACATGGGCGACCATTATCTTTTGAACGGCACCAAGAACTGGATCACCAACGGGAAATCGGCATCGGTTTACCTTGTAATTGCCCAAACCGACGTTGACAAGAAGCACAAAGGGATCAACGCTCTCATTGTGGAGCGCGGAATGCCCGGCTTTGAAATCGGGCCAAAAGAGCAAAAGATGGGAATCCGCGGTTCCGACACGCACTCGCTGATGTTTACCGATGTAAAGGTTCCCAAGGAGAATAGGATCGGTGACGATGGTTTTGGGTTCACCTTCGCCATGAAAACGCTTTCCGGCGGCCGGATCGGGATTGCTTCGCAGGCGCTCGGGATTGCATCGGGCGCGTATGAACTTGCCCTTAAGTATTCAAAAGAGCGCAAGGCGTTTGGGAAAGAAATCATGCATCATCAGGCCATCGCCTTTAAACTTGCTGACATGGCCGTCAATATTGAGGCCGCGCGGCATCTTTGCATGAAGGCTGCCTGGGATAAGGATATGGGGCGCAATTATGATTTGAGCGGCGCGATGGCGAAGCTTTTTGCATCACAGGTGGCCATGGATACGGCGGTCGAGGCGGTCCAGATTCACGGCGGCAACGGATATGTCAAGGAATACCACGTCGAACGGATGATGCGCGATGCCAAAATCACCCAGATTTACGAGGGAACCTCCGAGATCCAAAAAATCGTGATCTCCAGAAGTGTCCTGAAAGACTAAAGCAAGCCCGGTTCGCCGGGTTTTTTTAATACTTAAACATAAATGTGCACGGTTACTTTTTTTCCGGACCCGCAAGGCGTGATTATCACCTCAAATCGTGACGAGCAACCGGGCAGGGCATCGCATCCGCCCGTTTTTCACCACTATAACAACCGCCGGGTAGTATATCCAAAGGAGCCTGCAGCGGGAGGGACGTGGTTCGTACTTGACAGCGATGGGCGAGCAGCCGTGCTGATGAACGGGGGTTTTGAAAAGCATGTTTGCAAACCTCCCTACAGGCGACGCCGGGGCCTGTTGCTTCTGGATTTCTTTACCGGGGAACCGACACCGACAGGTTGGGATTTGCTGGACACCGAGGGCATTGAACCTTTTACGATGATTTATTACACCGGGAACCGCCTTGATCAATTTGTCTGGGACGGTGGCCAAAAGCATCATCAGGAGCTTGACTGTAAAACCTCGCATATTTGGTCGTCATCGCCGCTATATGGCCCGGGACAACGCGAAACGCGCGGCCGGTGGTTTGCCGAATTGTTGGCCAAAGGTGCGCCCACGCCCGATGCACTGTTGCAATTTCACGCCCGTACGGGATCTGGCCAGCAGGAAGAACTTGTAATTGACCGGGGGTTTATCAGGACCGTGAGCATTACTCAGGCCAGGTTGTTCGCCGCAGGAATCATTGTCAGGCACGTCGATCTGATCAATCGCAAAACCAATGTGTTGCGGGTGCGGTAAATAACCTAAGCCATTGATACGCCACGGGGATTGATTATCTTCGCGGCATGAAGCACATCATCATCACAGGCACCAGCCGCGGGATCGGTTTGCAACTGGCGCTGCACCTGGCCGGGCTGGGTCATCGGATTTTGGCCCTTTCACGGACTACTGCCGGCGAATTGCTGGGAAATCCAAACATTACATGTCTTTCAGTTGATTTGGCCGATTCGGGTTCAATTCAGGATATCACGGGAGTGCTGGATTCATGGGGTCGGGTGGACGCCATTGTCCACAATGCCGGGGCAATGGCGCTTAAACCTTTTGAACAGACAACGCCCGGGGATTTTGAACAGATTTACCGGGTCAATGTCTTTGCTGTTGCCGAACTGACCCGGATCGCTCTTCCACACCTTGCCAAGGGAAGCCATGTGGTGGCAATTAGCAGCATGGGCGGGATCCAGGGCAGCGTGAAATTCGCGGGGCTGTCAGCCTATTCCTCCAGCAAGGGTGCGGTAATCACGCTGATGGAATTGCTCGCCGAAGAATTTCGCGACCGCGGCGTCAGCTTCAACACACTGGCGCTGGGATCGGTCAATACTGAAATGCTGGCCGGAGCGTTCCCGGGTTACAAGGCACCTATTGACGCCAGCGAAATGGCCGGGTTCATTGCCGATTTTGTATTGGATAAACAACGTTACTTCAACGGCAAGGTGCTGCAAGTCTCGACCACCACGCCATAAGGATGCTTTTGTGAACGATGTACTTGCGAAATATCTGCCGGAACACGCCGTAAAACCGGCGTTTGAACTCATTGTGGCCAACGGTGTCCATCTAAAGGTGGTGAACCAGCGACTGACCCGGCATGGCGATTACCGCAGTCATCAGGGCAGGCATGAGATCACGGTAAACGGCACGTTAAACAAATACCGTTTCCTGATCACATTGGTGCATGAAATAGCGCACCTGGTTGCTTTTGAACGGTACGGGCGTCAGATCAAACCTCATGGCGAGGAGTGGAAACTGTGCTTTAAAATATTGATGACACCGTTCATCCGCCCTGAGATCTTTCCCGCCAGGCTTTTGCCTTTGCTGGCCCGGCACTTCAGAAATCCTGCAGCAAGCAGTGATACTGATGCCACACTTTCGCTGGCGCTCAAGGAATATGACCCGCGCACCGATAAAAATTATATCTTTGAGCTGCCGTACGGAACAATGTTCCGCATTCCCAATGGAAGGATCTTCCGCAAAGGCGCGCAACGAACCAAGCGGTTTGAATGTGAGGAGGTTGGCACCGGAAAGGTGTATCTCTTTAATCCAAATGCCGAAGTTGAACTGATTCCCACAAAAACATCATGAACAAACACTATTACGCCGTATTGATGGCGGGCGGCGTCGGTTCCCGGTTCTGGCCCGTGAGCACATCTGATTTTCCAAAGCAATTCCACGATATGTTGGGATCAGGTGAAACGCTTATCCAAAAAACATTCTCAAGGCTGTCGCAAATCATCCCTGCCCAAAATATCCTGATCCTGACCAACGAGCGTTACAGCCAAATTGTGTTGGATCAGTTGCCGATGGTTGACCCGGCGCAGGTGCTCCTTGAACCGGCGATGCGCAATACCGCGCCCTGCATCCTTTATGCGACAATGAAAATCAGGCAGGCCGATCCTGAAGCCCTGGTGGTGGTGGCGCCTAGTGATCACTGGATCGAGGATGAGCAAGCGTTTTGCGGTGATCTTCAAAGGTGCTTTGACTTCTGTGCCAGCAATGACGCGCTGATGACCCTGGGCATCCGGCCAACGTTTCCCAACACGGGGTACGGCTATATCGAATGTGAACCGGGCGATCAGGACATTGTCAAGGTGGCGCAATTCAGGGAAAAACCCGATTATGAAACCGCACGCACATTTGTTGAAAGTGGTAACTTTTTGTGGAACGGCGGAATTTTCATCTGGAGCGCCCAAAGCATTTTCAGGGCTTTTGAACGCTACGCTCCTCAAATGGTTTCCTTGTTTGCGAAGGGCCAAAACGCCTACAATACGCCCGGCGAACAGGACTTCATCAACGAATATTATGCACAGGCCGAAGATATTTCCATCGACTATGCCATTTTAGAGCGAGCGGAGAATGTTTACGTACTTCCGGCCTCGTTTGACTGGAACGATTTAGGTACCTGGGGATCCCTGCATGAAAAGCTGCCCAAAGACCTGCACAACAATGCAGTTGTGAACGCCCACACTTACCTGGAAAACGCCTCCAACAACATTATCCGCACCGATGCCAAAAAGCTGATCGTCATTGATGGGCTCCACGATTATATCATTGTGGACAGGGAAGACGTGTTGCTCATTTATCCCAAAGGCAAGGAGCAGGAAATCAAACGGATTACCGGGCTGGCCAATGCCACGCGCTGATTCTTACGCAACCAATTGTTAAAAAAAGTATCTTGCCATGAAAATCAGGCATGTGAAAAATTACTTTTTTGCTTTCTTTTTGTTGCTGTTTACCGGCGTGCACGCGGGGTCAATGGCGTTTTCGCTCACGGTATCAGCCACTCCCGAAACATGCACCGGCAACGGGACGCTCACATTTTCGGTTGCCGATGCACCGGCGGGATCGAGCATCATCTATACCATCTACAAACTTCCTGACCTCACTGACGATGTGTCAACACAGGCCACAAATTTCCTTGGAGGGCTTACTGCCGGCACCTATCGTGTGATTGCCAATGTGACTGTTGACGGCACTACCGAAAGCCAGTCTGCCGATGCGGTCATTGCCAATTCAATTGTTAATCTGGCATATGGATTCTCGTCCACACGACCGTTGTGCGGCGTGCCGGGAACCATCACGGTCAATGTGTCCCAGGGAACGGCCGTATCATATGAAATAATTTCAGGCCCGGTCACCCTTGCGCCGCAAACCTCCAATGTTCTTGAGGGGCTTGTGGCCGGCGTTTACGAGATCAGGGTGATTGACTCTTGCGGCGAGGGATGGGTCCAGACCTACACCCTGCTTGAAGGCAACAGTGGGATCAATTTCGGGTCTTTTGAGAATACGGTAATGGATTGCGAAAATATCCATTTGTCAATACAGTTCGGGCCCGCCCCGGGGATGATGGCCGCTTATCCCATGACGGTTGAAATCACGGTAAATCCGCCCCAGGGCGAACCCATCCTGATCAGCGCGGTGCTCACCGGTCCGGACGATGATTCGGGGACGGTGGTTTTTGAGCAGACGGTGCCCTTTTTTGAAGGCGAGGTTTTTTCTTATACCGTAGACATTACCGACAATTGCGGCAATCAATTCTCCACCAGTTATATCATCGCCGCCGAGACCGCCGATCCGCAGGCAACAACCAGCGCTTCGGGCTGTGACGGGGCAAACATCATCGTTTCCAATGTCAGCGAAGTAATCCTGATTGAAGCACCTGCGGCTTACCAGGGTCTTGTCCCGGGAGATTTTACCGCGCAGATCCAGGGAAACATGGTAATTATACCGGGCGTGCCGCCGGGAGAATATGTTTTCACGGTCAAGGATATTTGCGGGGAAGAGCATGAGCTTTCAGTTGTAGTGGTGGAAGGCAGCGGCGGGTTTACGCCTTCGGCGTCGGTGGTGCCCGGTTGCGGGGCGGGCGTGGGCGGCCTGGTTTTGCAAGGCGGAATTCAGACCGCAATATTGCTTGCGGCACCTGCAGGTTTTGCGGTAACGCTGCCGGCCGATTACACATCGCAAATCAATCCTTTCAATAGCGTTCTTGCCCTAAACAATCTTCCCGCCGGGAATTACCAGTTTGAGGTGTCGAATGAGTGTGGCGATCTTGCCACTGTTAACGCCTCGGTTGCGGGATACCAAACCCAGACCACCGTCGATATTACCGAATTGTGTGGGACTTTTAACCTGTTTTTCAACACGCAGACCAACGCCATGGGCGCGAGCTATTGGTTGCAGCGTTATTTCCCTGACCTCGATTATTGGGGCCATCCAATCACCCAGCAAGCCTATAATCCGGGGACCTCACTTGATGACGAAAATGCGATCATTCTGAACAATGGCACCAATAATTTGAATTTTTCAATGATGGGGCAATTCAGGATCATAAAGATGTACATTGCCCTGGCAGGAGGGTCTTTTTCGTTTGTCGATTGTTTTGATGTGATTCACGAGTTTGAATTCAACAACCTCCCTGAAATTACCAACGTATTCAGCTTTTCGTGTTCAAACGGGGATTTTGATGTCATCGTCGAAGCCCAGGGAATGCCCGTATTGCAATACCGCATTACTCAAAAAAACGGGGAGCCATTTGTTGTAAACAACGGGACCTCAAATGTTTTTACGGGGCTTGAACCGGCGCAGTATAACTTTGAGGTGCGCGACGGCTGCAACAATATTGTAAACCGCCAGTTTAGCATCGCCGAACCCTTTGCCTTCGTTATATCGGCAACCGGGTTCTGTGTCGGGCAAACCGCGGCGCTTTCGGTTCCGCCATTTCCGTTCCTGAACTACCAGTGGTTTGCCAACAGCAATCCGGCCGAAATCCTGTCAACCGGTGCATCGCTTGAATTTGACGAATTTTCAAGCGGTAACGCCGGTGTTTATACCGTTGTGATTTCCGGCAATAACCCTCAATCGTGTATCCTGCAAAACCTGCAATTTACCGTTCCCGAAGGCACAGCCCCCGTGCAGGCAGGCGCGCCAAACCCCACCGTTCATTGCCTGTCGGCCCCCCTTGATTTATACACATTAGTGGCCGCGCCTTTTGACCAGGGCGGAGAGTGGGAAGCGCTTTCAGGCGGAAGCGTTACCGGAAACTCCTGGGATCCAGCCGGGCTGGAGCCTGGAATCTATCTTTTTAATTACACCGTGGCCAATGATTGCGGAAGCCAGACGGTGCAAACCAGCGTTAACCTCTCCCAGGCACCGTCCCAAATTACGGCAACATCCGCGGGTGCGGGTTGTGCGGGAAGCGCCATCATTCTTACAGCCCTTGGCGACCCTTCCTATCAATACACCTGGACATTGCCCGACGGTTCGCAATTCAGCGGTCAGGAACTCCATATTGAGCAGGGCCAACCTGAAAATTCGGGAATTTATTGGGTGACGGCCAACTTGGGAGAATGCGCCACACTGCCTGTAAGCGTTCAGGTTGAAATCCAGGCTCCGCCAATGGCAATGGTGAATTCGGGATGCGAAGGCGCAGTGCGATGGCTGAGCGCGCAAGCTATTGAAAATTCTTTTGATCCAATGGAAGTGGAATACAGCTGGAGTGGGCCGGGCGGTTTTACGGCGTCCGGGAACCCGGTTGACATTTCGTCAGGTTCACCGGGGGAATATTCCGTAACCTTGAGCACCACTGCGGGTTGCGAATCTTCCCACTCCATTACAGTCGCGAATGTTAAATGCCTTATCCCGCTTGGGATATCGCCCAATGACGATGGCCTGAACGACTCATTTGATCTGGAAAGTTTTGAGGTGGCCAACCTGCAGGTGTTTAACCGCTACGGTGTCACGGTGTATGAGAAGTCCAACTACATCAGTGAGTGGTACGGGCAGGACTTTAAGGGCCGGATGTTGCCCGCAGGGGCCTATTATTTCCTAATTCGGCTGGCCGATGGCGCACATGAAAGCGGATGGGTATACGTCAACCGCGAGCATTAGCATCGTCGCGCAAATAGGCCTCGCGCACCCGCTTGAACAAATCGGATGAATAGACAAAATCCACCACAGCTTCGTTGTCGGTGCGGAATATCTGCTCTTTATCGCCTTCCCAGGCCTTGACCCCGTGTTCCAGGAAAACAATTTTGTCGCCAATTTCCATCACTGAGTTCATATCATGGGTGTTCACCACGGTGGTGATGTTGTATTCGGCGGTGATCTCGCGGATCAGGTTATCAATCATGATGGCCGTCTTGGGGTCCAGCCCGGAGTTGGGCTCATCGCAAAAAAGATACTTCGGGTTGTTGACGATGGCCCTGGCGATCGCGACCCGTTTTTGCATGCCGCCCGAGAGCTCCGACGGAAGTTTCTTTTGCGCGTCCTGCAAATTCACGCGGTCAAGAACAAATTCAACGCGCTCCTTGATCTCGTTCTTGGTCTTGCGGGTAAACATCTTGAGGGGAAAACCCACATTCTCGGCCACGTTCATCGAATCAAACAGCGCACTTCCCTGGAATACCATCCCGATCTCGGTACGAAGTTCGCGCTTTTCATCTTCGGCCATTTCCCAATACCTGCGCCCGTCATAACTTATTGTTCCGGCGTCGGGCTTGTGAATACCCAAAAGCGTTTTGAGCATCACCGTTTTGCCTGAACCGCTTTGCCCGATGATCAGGTTGGTCATTCCGGCCTCAAACAGAGTCGAAATTCCTTTGAGCACCTTTTGCTCGCCAAATGATTTTTCAAGGTTCTGGACTTCTATCATCAGCTAAGCAACAATTGGGTTAATATGTAATTCAATAGGATAATGGTTACCGAGGTCCAGACAAAGGATACCGTCGATGCTTTTCCAACCTCAAGCGCGCCGCCCTTCATATAATACCCGTGGAACGATGGGATGGTGGCCAACAGGAGCGCAAAAACAAAAGTCTTGATAAAGGCGTACGCAATATGGAACGGAATAAAATCATCCTGGATACCGCCAATGAATTCGGAGCTAGTGCCAAAGCCACCGTAAACGGCCGCCATCCAACCGCCCAGAATTCCCAAAAACATTGAAATTCCTATAACAAAAGGGTAAAGCAATAGCGCTATCAATTTAGGGAATACCAGGTAATTAAGTGAGTTTACTCCCATTACTTCAAGCGCGTCAATCTGCTCGGTCACGCGCATGGTCCCGATGCTCGAGGTGATAAATGATCCCATCTTACCGGCCATTACAATCGAGATAAAAGTTGGTGCAAATTCCAGGATTACCGATTGTCGCGTAGCAAAACCAATCAGATAGCGTGGGATAAGCGGGTTTGTGAGGTTAAGCGCAGTCTGTATCGCAACCACCCCGCCCACAAAAAACGATATAAAACATACAATCCCAAGCGAGCCGATGACCAGGTCATCAATTTCCTTAAAAATAAGCCCGCGCATCACCGTCCATTTGGTTGGCTTCCTGAAAATTTCCTTCCACATCAGGAAGTACCGGCCCATCTGATTTAAATACCGTAACAACATCGAGATCATAGCCGCTAAAATACGCAATACTCTGAAGCCGCGTGCGGGGTTCACACATTTTTTAGAATTTGGGCGTGCCCCCGCGCGGGTTGCAACGGCCAGTCAATAATTTTGCGCGCCGCCCGGGGTCGCGCTGTTCGCTGTATTTCCGCCGGGCTCCAATGCCGCTGCCATCGCTCACGCGGGTACCGGGATATTAGGGTATCTAACAGCACCGGCAATCAAAACAATATTTTAGTATATTAGCTTTAAAACCAAGCTTCATGAAAATCCTTGCAAGATTGACCCTCGCCCTATGTATCTTGATGTTGGGTGCAGGCTGCAAAAAAACCGATCCCCGGGACGATACTTACGTGCTCATCACTTACCGCGCCCAACCCAACAAAAGCGTCGATGCCGTGAACGCGCTTCGCCGGCTCATTGAAGAGGTACGCAAAGAAGACCACTTTGTATCAATTGACCTGCATGTAGACCAGGCCAACAATGCCAATATCATGTTGTTTGAGCGCTGGGACAATGAAGGCTACTACAGGAACCAGCACATGGAAACCCAGCACATGAAGGATTTTATCGTGAATTCGCGCGAGTTCCTGGCGGGGCCGCCCACCATAAGCTATTGGAAGTTGCACGAAAAGTTTGATTGATTCAGAACAATTTTTCACGCATTTTTTTCCAGCGGTACCCGCGGATCCATTTTTCCTGCGCGGGAGTCACCAGCTTGGGGACCTTTTTTTTCCACGCGCGGAAAAACCCCGCCAGGTAATCCAGCATCAGCGCAGGTTTTCCTTTTCTTATTGCGAGCTTTGCCGACGCGATTGAGGCAATCCAAAATCCGTAACCCAAAGCATAAAAAGCCTCGCCCTGTTTGTAGCGCGCGGCTTTGCCATAGCTGGCCCCGGTGGGTTTGAGGTGTTTTACATGCAGCCCGGGAATCGTTACAATTTTCCAGCCGTGGTAACGGGCCAGCAGTTCATCAACGGTGTCCCAGCCCATTGCGGGGCGCAGCCCGCCAATTTGCTCAAAACACGCCTGCCGGTAAGCCTTGAAGGCGCCACGGATGTGGTCTTGATCGGTCAGGTTTTCAACAATCCATTTTCCGTTCTTTTCAATAGTGGCAAAACCTCCCGCCATTCCTACTGCCTGATCTTCAAACGCCGCGATGATTTTTTCAAAGTAATCCCGCGGAAGTACAAGGTCGGCGTCGAGTTTAACAATAATATCGCCCAACTTGGCATTTTCCAGTCCCTTGTTAAACGCGCGGATGACCTTGCTGCCCGGCAGGTGTTCGTTACCCGAGAGGCTTTTGATCACTTTGAACAAAGGGAATTTTTCGGCAAACGATTGCGCAATTTCAAAAGTATCGTCGTCCGAATTGTCATCTACCACCACCACGCAGCCGGGCGGGAAAGTTTGTGCCGCAAGCGACTCCAGCATCCGGCCAATAAAAGCAGCTTCATTGTGGGCAGGGATAACAACCGTGTATTGCATAAGTTTAAAGGCGTGTCTGATATCAAACCAGGTTGCAAAAATATAAATATACGTTTGGCAAAGTTTGAAACATTCTTTGATCAGGATTTACATAAACACATAATCAAAAACTCACAACCTCTCAGCATAGACAATATAATACCTGGGGGTAAACCAACGCAACAATGGCCGCAGGCCGATCTTTTTTACCGGATTGGTCCATTTGGCCCGATCGATGATTTTCCACCCGGTTTTTTCCAAAAGCCAGTCCAGTTGCCAATCTTCAAATTCGTGGTAATGGCGGTCCCACAGGTCAGTTTTACTGCGATAGGCCGATGAGAACCAAAGCCTGAGCGGGACTGAAATGACCAATTTGTTGCTTTTTATGTTTTGCAGAACCATGAAAGGATTTAGCAGGTGCTCAAAAATTTCAAAGGCGGTCACTACCTCATAATCCGCCTTGGCCAGCGCCGATTGATCCAGATCCAGGTCTTCACCGGTGGTATTTTGGACCGCGAAACCTTCTTGCTCCATAATTTTTGAAAATGGATTGGGAACGCCAAGGTCAAGTATTTTCTGGTCCTTGCCAATGTGTTTTTTAAGAAACGCCAGAGTAAGGCTGAACCGCTTTTCAGGGTAAGTGTGTTCGTACATAGGTTTTGTTCGCGTGGACAAAGATATGATTTTACCCAAAGTGCCGGTGCGCGGCGCGAGGGATGGCAGCGGCAGCCTTTTGCGGCAGCAAAAGCTACAGCGAACAGCCCGGCCTGAAAGGACGCGCCCTAATAACGGTAAACAAAGGCATTGATGTTCATTCCCGCGCCAACCGACGCAAAAAGCAATACATCTCCCTGCTGTATGGTGTGGCCCTCTATCAGCCCTTTGGTGAGAAGGTCAAAGAGCGTGGGTACGGTTGCAACGCTGCTATTGCCCAGTTTATGGATGCTCATGGGCATGATGTTGGCCGGCTGCGGATGATCAAAGAGTTTGTAAAAACGCGCGACAATGGCCTCGTCCATTTTTTCATTGGCCTGATGGATCAGGATTTTTGAAATCTGGTCAATGCCGATACCGCTTTTGTCCAGGCAGTTTTTCATGGCCTGGGGGACGTGGTTGAGCGCGAATTCGTAAATCTTTCGGCCGTGCATCTTGATGTAACGGACATCTGGGTCCAGCGTTCGCTTGTAAGATTGGCCAAAAAACAGGTAATCGGCTTCGTCGCATGCGTAAGTGGCGCTCTCATAGGACAGCAGGCCCTGGTTTGCCTCGGCGGCCTCAAGCACCGTGGCGCCCGCACCGTCAGAGTAGATCATCGAGTCACGGTCGTGGACATCCACCACACGGGAAAGGGTTTCGGCGCCAATGACCAAGATGCGCCTGGCCATTCCCGATTTGATCAGCGCGTTTGCCTGCAACACGCCTTCAATCCAACCGGGGCACCCGAACAGCAGGTCAAAACCCACGCAGCGGGGATTTTTAATGCCAAGGCGTTGCTTTACGCGGCTTGCAAGGCTGGGAACCGAATCGCTCTGAATGGCGCCCGCGCGCACGTCGCCAAAATTGTGAGCCATGATGATGTAGTCAAGCGTTTCAGGGTCAATCGCGGCATCGTCTATGGCTTTTTGCGCGGCATAAAAAGCGATGTCAGACGTGGTGAGCCCATCCGGGACATAGCGTCTTTCTTCGATTCCGGTGATGTCCTTGAACTTGGAAATGACGATGTCGTTGGGGTGGTGGAGAACTTCGCCTGCTTCATCCAGAAACTCGTGTTTGTTGAAGTCGGCGTTGGTGATCGTGACCTCGGGAATATAACTTCCTGATCCTGTGATGATGATGTTCATGATGCTATCTTAGGCTGCACTAAGATAATAAAAACTTTGCCTGGCTGGTTTTGCGGCGCCGGATTTACGAACAGGAAATGAAAGTCAGGTCTTTATTTTTAGCTGCATTGCCGTGGCGATGGACAGTGCCCGGGTTTTGAGGTTTTCAGTAACCGGGCCCGCGTGCCGTGAATCGGCAGCCGAATGCAAATGGCCGAGCCAGATGTCAAAGTGCTCCTTGCTGATTTTGCTTTTACTGTTAATGTCTAGATGGATCTTCATCACATTGGCCGAATAAGAGCCTTCCCCCAGAAGGTTCTGCGCCCAGAACGACGCGATCCTGGGAATGTGCTTCTCCAGGTCAATTCCTGCAACTTGAGTAAAAAAGTATGAGATGCGCTCATCGGCCAGCAAACGCGAATAAAAATCCCGCATCAGGATTTCCAGGTGGTTATAAGACGAGATATCAGTCATACTGCAAAGATACCGCGATATTGATGTGGAGCTGCGTGAACTGTTCCGCGATGGGTACTTTTTGCGTTACGCTGGATTATAAATTTTTTAAAAAGAAAATTCCTAATATATTTGCCGTCGACAATATTAAATCTATTGAATTTTATGAAAAATTTTTTGTTTTGTGCCGTGATGCTGGTTGCAACAATGGTAAATGCCCAAGTGGACGAAATCTTTAAACATAACGGTGAAGTTGTGAAAGGCAAAGTCGTGCGCAATGAAGAATACGTAATCGTGTTCAAATATGATGGTGAAGACGCCGAAAACTCAATGAGCAAATACGCCATTGAAAAAGTGGTTTACGGCAAGAGCGGCAGGACTGAAGAAATCACCGAGAAGATCGTGGTCAATGGTGAATTGGATTGGGAAAAAGTAGTAATCTTTGAAGAGAAGGATTATATCGCCGGGTTGAAGAAAGTTGGTGAGGTCCGCGGCAAAACCGGATTGATTAATTTTCAGACCGGGAATACAGGCGACAAAAAGGCCGAGAAAAAGCTAAAAATGGACGCTGCCAAACAAAATTGTCCTTTCGTTTTCATGACCGCCGACAAAACAACGGTGGGGGCCAATTCAAATGCGCTTGGAGGTTCACAGGCAATCAAAAAAGGAATCTGCTATAAATACTAAGATTTCCAAGTATAAAAAAAACCGCTCAGTTGAGCGGTTTTTTTATTTATTCACTTTCCATGTAAGCCTCGATCGGCGCGCATGAACACACCAGGTTCCTATCGCCGTAGGCATCGTCCACTCGTCGGACGGCGGGCCAAAACTTGTTGTCGGCAATATAGTCAAGCGGGAACGCGGCAGATTCTCTGGTGTAGGGGAAGTCCCAGGAGTCTGATGTGAGCATCGCCAGGGTATGAGGCGCGTTCTTGAGCACATTGTTTTTGTCGGTGGCCGAAGCCGCCTCGATTTCCTTGCGGATTGAAATCATCGCATCGCAAAAACGGTCCAGTTCTTCCAGGTTCTCGCTCTCGGTGGGTTCCACCATAAGGGTTCCGGCAACCGGGAATGACACGGTTGGCGCGTGGAAGCCGTAGTCCATCAGGCGCTTGGCAATGTCGGTCACCTCGATGCCCTTCTCCTTGAACGGCCTGCACTCGAGGATCATTTCGTGCGCCGCGCGGCCCATTTCGCCCGAATACAGCGTGGTATAATGCCCTTTTAAGCGCTCTTTGATATAGTTCGCGTTCAGAATCGCATATTTGGTCGAATCAGTAAGGCCTTCGGCACCCAACATCGTGATATATCCGTAAGAGATCAGGCAAACCAATGCCGAGCCCCATGGCGCCGCCGAAATCGCTGTGATCGCCTTTTCGCCTCCCGTGGGCACGACCGGATTGGTGGGTAAAAACGGAACAAGGTGCTTAGCCACGCAAATTGGGCCAACGCCCGGCCCGCCGCCGCCGTGAGGGATAGCGAAGGTCTTGTGCAGGTTTAGGTGGCAAACATCGGCACCGATCGTGGCCGGATTGGTGAGCCCCACCTGAGCGTTCATATTGGCGCCGTCCATATACACCTGGCCACCGTTGTCGTGGATGATTTTGGTGATTTCGCGTATCGCCGACTCAAAAACCCCGTGCGTTGAAGGATAGGTCACCATTAAACAGGCAAGGTTATCCTTGTGTTTGATTGCCTTCTCGCGCAAGTCTTCAACGTCGATATTTCCGTTTTCGGATGTTTTGGTAACCACAACCTGCATTCCTGCCATGGTTGCGGTTGCAGGGTTCGTCCCATGTGCCGATGCCGGGATAAGCGCGATGTTTCTATGTGATTCACCACGTGATTCGTGGTAAGCGCGGATGACCATAAGTCCTGCGTATTCGCCCTGAGCACCCGAGTTTGGCTGAAGCGTAGTGCCTGCAAAACCTGTGATTACGTTGAGTTGTTGCTCTAATTTTTTAAGCATTTGCTGATAACCCTTAGCCTGGTCAAGCGGCGCAAACGGGTGGATGCTGTTCCAATGCGGCATGCTCAGGGGAAGCATCTCGGCGGCGGCGTTGAGTTTCATGGTGCATGACCCCAGCGATATCATCGAATGGTTGAGCGCAAGGTCACGGCGTTCCAGTTTTTTTATATAACGCATCAACGCGGTTTCGGAATGGTATTTATTAAAGACTTCATGCTTTAAAAATTCACTTGAGCGTTTCAGGTTTCCGATGTTGGAATCTTGGGTCAATTCGGTAATTTCTTCGGCCTTTTTGGACACCGCCTCGCCAAAAATGGAAGCGATCTCATTCAGGTCAGCAATTGACGTCGTTTCATTTATCGAGATTCCAACCGACTGGTTATCGGGATAAAGGAAGTTCACGCCGCGGCTTTCGGCAATGGCGCGTACTTTTGTGGCGTCGGCTTTGAGCAACAGGGTGTCAAAAAACACCGAATTGGTTTGGTGAACGCCAAGTTTGGTGAGCGTATTGGCTAATGTAGCGGCCATTGCATGAACCTTTTGGGCAATGTAATTCAGTCCCTGAGGCCCGTGATAAACAGAGTACATTCCTGCCATTACGGCCAGCAGCACCTGTGCCGTACAGATGTTTGAAGTAGCTTTTTCGCGTTTGATGTGCTGCTCGCGCGTTTGCAGGGCCATCCTTAGCGCACGGTTGCCGTTTGCATCAATAGTCACCCCGATGATGCGCCCCGGCATGCTTCGCTTATATTCTTCTTTTGTTGCAAAATAGGCCGCGTGAGGCCCGCCGTAGCCCATTGGGATTCCAAAGCGCTGGGTGGTTCCCAAAACAACGTCGGCACCCATTTCTCCCGGAGGAGTCAGCATTACCAGTGATAAGATATCGGCGGCAACAGCTGTCTTGATGTCTTTTTCCTTCCCCTTTGCTATAAAAGACGCGTAATCATGAACCTGGCCGTACTTGCCCGGATATTGCAGGATGGCGCCAAAAAAGTCATCGGCAAAATCAAACTCCTCATGATTGCCCACCACAAGTTCAACGCCAATGGGCGTGGAACGTGTTTGCAGGATTGATAAAGTCTGGGGCAAAATTTCCTCTGATACGAAGAATTTATTGGCGTTGTTCTTTTTCTGGTCGCGGGTGCGCACGTCATACAAAAGCGCCATGGCCTCGGCGGCAGCTGTGCCTTCATCCAGCAGCGACGCGTTCGCGATTTCCATCCCCGTGAGTTCAATCACGGTAGTCTGAAAGTTTAAAAGTGCTTCCAGTCGGCCCTGCGCGATTTCGGCCTGATAAGGGGTATAGGCCGTGTACCATCCCGGATTTTCAAATATGTTGCGCTGGATCACGGCCGGAACTATGGTTCCGTGGTAACCCAACCCAATGAATGATTTGAAAATTTTGTTCTGTTGCCCCAGGCGCTTGATGTGGCCGAGATACTCGTATTCGGTCATGGCCGGATCCAGGCCCAGCGGGGCCTTTAGGCGTATGTCATCAGGCAGGGTCTCATAGACAAGCTGGTCAAGCGATTTGGCGCCGACAGTCTTAAGCATATGGTCAAGATCAGATTCACGAGGACCAATGTGCCTCAGGGCAAAAGCATCTGTTTTCATATAGGGAAAGCGTGTTGTTTTTAGTGCCACAAAAGTAAAGTAAATTGACGAATGATAAATCAACAAACATCGAAAGTCGCTTGATATTCAAAGCAGGGGTTTTGTGCGGCGGTATATGGTGGAACCGTTGCGAGTTATGACGTTATAAGGTTTTAAGACCAGTGACCATAGGGGTATAACAAGTAACCCGCCAAATGAAATCTTGCCAAAAAGTACGATCTTTAACAAAAAGTATGGTTTAGCCGCAAATAACGCCAGAGGTTCTCGGTAATTTTAGACCTCAAAGGTTTTCAAAACCTTTGAGGTCTTTAGCCCCACGGCCCAAATGTGAAAAACACCGCTCAAAGGCCAGTTAAAAATAGATCCGAAAGTCAAAAGTCAACCCAGTGCATTCCCCGCCACGTAAAACGAACAATACCTATGTCCCTCAAACCGATTTTTGACCTCTACCTCAACGCCAGCCTGCACGTAGCGCTTT
The DNA here is from genome assembly GCA_023437485.1 of Bacteroidota bacterium. Taxonomy (GTDB): domain Bacteria; phylum Bacteroidota; class Bacteroidia; order Flavobacteriales; family Flavobacteriaceae; genus Flavobacterium. Next base: position 5,714 of record JAEZGB010000007.1, on the reverse strand, counting down.
CAGTCGCGGCGCTGGTGCTCATGACCCAGCACATGTTCGGGATTCAGGGAAGGGAGTCCATGCCGTTGTTCGCGGCTTTCTCGACAATTGTCGGCTACAATTTTGTTAAATACCACACCCTTGTATTTTCAAAAAAGCAAAAGCTCTCGCCCGAAATGCTCGTGATTATTGCCATTAGTGCAATTTCGGCCGTGTGCGCCTGCTGGAATTTCCTGCAGCTCAGCCTGCGCGCCCAATTTGGAACTTCAATCTTTGCCATCCTTACCGTCCTTTACGCGCTCCCGTTTTTTCCAAACCGCAAAAATGCCCGAAACTGGGCAGGAGTAAAAATCTATATCGTATCGCTGTGCTGGGCCGGCGTTACTGTCGCACTGCCCTTACTGGACGCCCAGGCGGCGTTCACCCCTGATTTCCTGCTAAAGTTCACGCAGCGGTTCCTGCTGGTTTTTGTGCTCATCCTCATCTTTGAAATTGTCGATATGACCAAAGACGACCCACTGCTCAAAACTGTGCCACAACAAATAGGGCAGAGACGGACAAAAATTTTGGGAATTGCATTGCTCATCCTGTTTTACGCACTGGAACTTTTGCGTTCAGTTGTGCATGGGCCGCAACTTTGGGCAAACTTCCTGCTGGTCCTGGTCACGGCACTGATGCTGGTGTTCGCCAATCCGCGCCAAAGCCGTTATTATTCGGCTTTCTGGGCCGAGTCCATCCCGATTCTTTGGTGGTTGCTCATCCTGCTATCATGAATTTGGGCGCTGCCTTTTCACACCGGCCTGCGCAGCCGCTGGCTCTTCGCTAAAACAGTCCCCTGGACTGTTTCTTTACGCTCAGCCCGGCCCGGGCTATCGCAGTGCGCGGCACTACGCTCTATCCCTAGCGCGGTCCCGAAGCGTCAGATTAACCCTGCCCGGCGCAATAATGCATCGGGTTGGGGTTCCTTGCCCCTGAAGCGTTTGTAAAGTTCCATAGGTTTTTCGGTTCCTCCGCGCGAGAGGATGTTGTCCTGAAAGCTTCTGGCCACGGCAGGGTTAAAAATGCCTTCCTGCTCAAAATACTCAAAGGCATCGGCATCCAATACCTCGGCCCATTTGTAACTGTAATAACCGCTTGAGTATCCACCCTGGAAAATATGCGAAAACGCCGTGCTCATGCAGTTCTCCCTCACATCGGGGTACAAGGCGGTGGGTTCAAAAGCCCTGAGTTCGAATTCCTTGACATCTTCAATCACCGACGGATCGGCGGCATGGTAGGCCATATCCAACATTCCAAAACTCAGTTGGCGCATTGTCGCTATTCCTTCCTGAAAATTTGAACTCTTCCTGATCTTGTCAATAAACTCCTGCGGAATCACTTCGCCCGTTAGGTAATGCGTGGCAAACAACGCAAGCGCCTCCGGTTGGTAACACCAGTTCTCCATAATCTGGCTGGGCAGTTCCACAAAGTCCCAATATACTGAAGTCCCGGAAAGCGATGGGTATTTCGTGTCGGCGAGCATGCCGTGAAGCGCGTGCCCAAACTCATGGAACAGCGTGGTCACTTCATTAAAGGTCAACAGCGATGGCTTGGTAGGCGTTGGTTTGGTAAAGTTGCAAACAATTGACACATGCGGACGCTCATCAATGCCATTTTGCCTGTACTGCGGTTTGAATGAGGTCATCCACGCACCGTTGCGCTTTCCCTTGCGCGGGAAAAAGTCGGCGTAAAAAATTGCGGTTAGCCGGCCGTCCTGGCCAAGAACTTCAAAGGTCCGAACGTCTTCGTGGTATTTGTCAATGTTAAAAACTTCATTGAATTTCAGTCCAAAAAGCCTTTTGGCCACTTCATAGGCCCCGTCCAGCACGTTCTCCAATTTGAAATAGGGCTTGAGCTGTTCCTCATCCAGGTCAAAAAGTTTTTGCCTCAACTTCTCCGAATAATAGCCGCCGTCCCATTTCTCCAGCCTCTCGATCCCATCGCGTTCCCTGGCAAAACGTGAAAGTTCTTCAAACTCGCGGTGCGCGGCGGGTTTCGCCTTTTCCAATAGACCGGCCAGAAACTGTTTTACGGTTTCCGGGTTTTGCGCCATACGCTCTTCAAGTACAAAATGCGCGTGGGTTTCGTACCCCAACAGGTTAGCGCGCTCGTGCCTAAGTTGTGCAATCTGTTTTACAATTTGGGTATTGTCGTGCTCATTTCCCCTAAAGGCCTTGCGGCCCGCGGCGACGGTGATCTCGCGACGAAGTTCCCGGTTGTCGGCATAGGTGACAAACGGAATGTAGCTCGGGTGGTCCAAGGTGAACATCCAACCGTCCCGGCCTTCCTGTTGGGCAAGCGCCCGGGCGGCCTCGACAGTTCCTTCGGGAAGCCCGGCCAAATCCTTTTCATCGGTGATGTGAAGGCGGTAATCGTTGGTTTCAGCAAGGACGTTTTCACCAAAAGTAAGTTTGAGTTTGGCAAGTTGGGTATCGATTTCCCTGAGCCGTGTCTTTTTGTCTTCAGTCAGCAGCGCTCCGTTTCTCGCAAAGCCTTTGTATTTTTTCTCAAGAAGCATGGATTGCTCGGGGTCCAATCCCAGCTTTTCCCGATTGTCAAAAACGATTTTTACACGGGCAAAAAGTTCGGCGTTGAGGGAGATGTCATTGCTAAAGGCGGTAAGCAATGGCGAGACTTCCTGCGCAATCCGCTGTATTTCATCATTTGTCTCGGCCGAGTTCAGATTGAAAAAGATGCTCGAAAGCCTGTCAAGTGCCTGCCCGGAATACTCAAGCGCTTCAATGGTGTTTTCAAAGGTCGGCGGGGCCGGATTGTTGATGATGGCGTCTACTTCGGCACGGGTAAGGGCAATATTCTGCTCAAACGCGGGCTGGAAATCGTTTGTTTTTATTTGTGAGAACGGCGCAGTGCCGTGCGGTGTATCAAAGGGCTTGGTCAGGATCATAATATGTTTTGAGTAATGGGTAATGGGAGGTCAAACGCCCTAGCCCTGATGGAAGCGGCATCCTTTTGGCGTCTGGTCCTGGTGATTTTTAATTTTTACTTAAGGTACGCCAAAAGATACAGCGGACAGCAGGAAAAAGCTCCGAAAAAAACCGGGAAATTAAGGCGTCTCCTGGCAATTGATTTTCAAATTTTCAAATTCTCAAATTTTCTTTAACCCTTCGGCCGACTGGGTCACGCTCAACTTTAGCCCTTCCTTGTAGGCCGAGATGAGCTCCAAAATTTCGGGGTTTGCACTGCCCAGGATCTGCGCCGCGAGGATTCCCGCGTTCTTGGCGCCGTTAAGCGCGACGGTGGCTACGGGCACCCCGCCGGGCATCTGTAAAATGGACAGTATCGAGTCCCAGCCATCAATTGAGTTGGAACTTTTGACTGGCACCCCGATCACGGGAAGCGGCGACATTGAGGCCACCATCCCCGGCAGGTGTGCTGCCCCGCCCGCGCCGGCAATGATCGCATTGATCCCCCGCAGGTGAGCGTTTTTGGAAAAATCGAAAAGTTTTTCAGGTGTGCGGTGCGCCGAAACGATGTCCACCTCGGTCTCGATGCCAAAACCCGAAAGGATTTCGACTGCTTCCTGCATAATGGGCATATCTGATATGCTGCCCATGATTATGGCTACTTTGCCCATGATTTTTGTTCTAAAGTTAAGCAATTACCCGGATTGTGTGGCGCACTTCCTGCGCAATTTGCCTGGCTGATTCGAGCGTTGGCCGAACAATGGTAACATGGCCCATTTTGCGAAATGGCCGTGTTTGCCTTTTGCCGTAAATATGCGGAGTTACGCCGTCCAGAGCCAGTATTTTTTCAATATTTTCATAAATCACGTCGCCTGAGAATCCTTCGGCGCCCACCAAATTTACCATCACGGCGGCGGCTTTGCTTTCTGTAACGCCAAGCGGCAGGCCCAGAATGGCCCGGAGGTGATTTTCAAACTGCGAGGTGTAGCTGGCCTCAATGGTATAGTGGCCCGAGTTGTGCGGGCGCGGCGCTACCTCGTTTACCAATAATTTGCCTTCGCCGGTTAGGAACATCTCAACGGCCAGTAGGCCCGTGTGAGCAAATTTTTCAGAAACATCAAGCGCCAATGCGCGGGCCCGGGCGGCGATATCATCGTCAATTCGCGCAGGGCAAACCACGTATTCGACCTGGTTGGCCTGCGGATGGAATTCCATTTCAACCACCGGATAGGTGACGCAATCGCCGGCGGTATTCCGTGCTACGATTACGGCCAGTTCCATTGCAAAATCCACCATTTCTTCGGCGATGCACTCAGTATCGGGCAAATCGTGCAGGTCACACGCTTCGCGGACCACGCGCACCCCGTTGCCGTCATAGCCAAACTGCGTGCTTTTCCACACAAAAGGCACCTTAAGTTTGCCCTCCATAAAGTCGATCATCAGGTTTTTCAAACCGGCATAATTCCGGGCAGGAGCCGTAGGGATTGCGTTGTCAGTATAAAATTGTTTTTGCCGGCCTTTGTTTTGAATGATCCGCAGCGTGGAGGCCGAAGGATACACCATTTTACCCTCACCTTCCAGGGTTTCAAGCGCTTCCACATTGACGTGTTCAATCTCGATGGTGAGCAAATCAACCTGGCGCCCAAATGAAAGTACGGTGTCATAGTCCATCAAGTCGCCGGTGCTGAATTTGTTGCATCCCAGGGCCGACGGTGCATCAGGCGACGGGTCCAGGACATGTGTCCTGATGTCAAATTTCCGGGTATCGGCCAGGAGCATTTTGCCTAATTGGCCTCCTCCCAATATCCCTAAGGTAAAATGAGTCGAGAATAAATTCATGAGTGTTGTTTGTGCAAAGGTAGAGCGATGAAGGCAAAAATTAACAGCTAAATATCAATAATTGCGGTCCTGGTTCATTGGATCCGGCCAGTTTTTGGCCAATTTTAAGACGAGCTTCGGGCCGTGTTTTTAGTGTGTTTTGTATCTTTAAACAACAAATTACCAGCCATGGAACCAAACCAATTTAAACTGCACCGGCATTTTGATGCGCCCCGCAATGAAGTTTTTACCGCCTTTACTGATGAGCGTGTTTTTATCAGATGGTTCGGTGCCGAAAAACATCAAGTGGAAGAGTGCCTGATTGATGCGGTCCCTGGCGGAATGCTCCGGCTGGTGCTTTCCACCCCTGACGGAATACGTTATCCGGTTGAAGGCAAATTCACGATTGTCGATCCCTATGAGCACCTTGCGTTTTCACTCTCGGCATTCCCGGTTCCCGGCGGGGAGTTTGGGCTTGAATACAGCATTGCGCTAACTTTTGCCTCAGGCGAGCATATCACCAAACTGGAATTCCGCTTCGAGTTACTCAAGGCGCGGCCCGAACACATGATGGCAGCGTCTGATTTGCGCGAAGTATGGGAGCGAAGTTTTGACCGGCTTAAACAGTACCTCGAAAGGCGGGAAAATTAATTCGCAAAATGTTCAACTATTAAAAATATGTATTATTTTTGCGGTCCTGAATGCCCTGGTGGCGAAATTGGTAGACGCACTGTGTTCAGGTCGCAGCGCCTTCTGGGTGTGCTGGTTCGAGTCCAGTCCAGGGCACAAATCGCAATCGAAAGGTTGCGATTTTTTTTATTTATGCCTGCCCGAACTGTTTTTTTCGGCGTCCCAATCCTCAATACTGTTTGAAGGGTCGCGATGATCAAGCCGCATTTCGTCCTCGGTGTCAGTGAGTTTTTTCTGTGCCTGGTCATAAGACTGGCTTTCGCC
>JAEZGB010000048.1 GCA_023437485.1 Bacteroidota bacterium | reverse complement strand
ATCCTGACCTGCCCAAGGCGGTGCGCAACATCGTCATCGACACCAAAATCGTCAATGAAACCGGACAAATGAACGACACCTATGTCAATATCGGGAAATTGCAGTTTGCGATTGATTCCGATGTTTTCAACGCATCGGCCAACATCCGCAACGTCGCCGAAAACGCGCTGGTGAATGCCAAATTGCAGGGAACCATCAACCTGGGAAATCTTTCTCAGGCCTATCCGATCAAGCTTGATAAACCGCTTTCCGGAATATTGAGGGCCGATGTAAAAACCGATTTTGACATGGCCTCGGTTGAGAATAACAACTATGAGAACATCAAAAATTCCGGGACCATTAACGTAAGCGGCTTTAAATATGTGGATGACGCCGGAAAGGCGCTAAATATTTCACGTGCCGACGTACAGTTCAACCCCAGCCGCGTGCAATTGCAGCAACTTTCGGCCACGACCGGCAAAAGTGATATGGACGTAAGCGGAACACTCGATAATTTTTACGGATTTCTCTTTCGGGACCAACAGCTTAAAGGAAATTTCACGCTGCGTTCCAACCAGTTCGCCGTTTCAGATTTTATGAGCGATGCCAGCAAGGATAAGAATGCGCCGAAAAACGAAAAGGGAATGAAGATTCCCGCTTTCCTGGATTGCACCCTAAACGCATCGGCCAATTCGGTGCTGTATGATAATCTGGTGCTCAAGGATGTTTCGGGCGTTGTGACCATCCGCGACCAGCGGGCAACCCTGACCAATGTAAAGACCAATATTTTTGGCGGGCAATTGGCTGTTAGCGGCAACGTTTCGACCAAGACCTCAGTGCCTACCTTTGAGATGGACCTCAACATGAACGCGGTTGACATCGCGCAGACCTTTACGCAGCTCGATATGTTTCGCAATATTGCGCCCGTAGCAGGAGCGATCAACGGGAAACTGAATTCACGGGTCAAGGTCTCGGGGAACTTGGACGCGATGGAAATGACACCGGTGCTGGGTTCGGTGAGCGGTGACATGGCCACCCAACTGCTTTCCACAACCGTCAATGCTTCAAATTCAACTTTGCTGACTGCCCTGGACAACAACCTGAAGTTCATCGACCTGCAAAAACTCAATCTCAATGACCTCAAGGCTGCCCTTACTTTTGACAATGGCAAGGTGAACCTGAAGCCGGTTGATATCAAATACCAGGACATTTCTCTTAGGCTTAACGGGCAGCACGGTTTTGACCAATCGATGAATTACAATATCAAATTTGATGTCCCTGCAAAATATCTTGGGCCCGAAGTTGGCAACCTGTTGGCAAAGCTTACCGCGACCGAAGCTGCCAAACTGGAAAACCTGCCCATAAATGCGGTGCTGACCGGCAACTTCAAAAATCCAAGGATTTCAACCGATGTCAAACAGGCCGCGCAATCGCTTACCGCGCAAATTGTCAAGATCCAAAAAGACAAGTTGGTCAAACAGGGCACTGACGCGCTCGGAAATATCCTCGGGGGCAACAAGCCCAAGGACAGCGCAAACACTTCAACCGCCAATCCGCCCAAAGACATCAAGACCCAGGTGGGCAACGCGGTAAAAGATCTGTTCAATAAAAAACCCACAAAAAAGGAACCTGCAGAGACTCCCGCCAAGGAAAATTAGACTGCGACCGTGACCACGGTTCCCTCGGCGCCGCGAACATTGAGTACGCTGCCATCGGCAAAAATCAGGTATTGCCCGCGAATTCCTGTCAGCGTTCCTGTAAACCGGGTGGTTTTTTCAAGATTGAGCGCCGTAATGGCACTTGGGTATTCAAGTACCGGGAATTCCAGGTTTACCACTTCAGGGCACTGGCTTGAATGATATTGCAGCACTTCCGGCGGGAGCGCACTGGCAATCCGCGCATGTTCGCCGGGAAGGTCGCACGGCGTCAAATCATTGAGCAACATCCGGCGCCAATTGGTCTTATCAGTATAACGGGATTTTAGCGCGACTTCGGCAACGCCGGCAAGATAGCGGTTAGGCACCTCCAAAATTGCCAATGCCGAAGACGCACCCTGATCAATCCAGCGTGTGGGAACCTGCGTTTTCCGGGTAACGCCTACCTTGACCTCACAGGTTGCGGCAAGATAAACAATGTGCGGTTGTAACTGCGATTGGATTTCGTAGTCCAGGTCGCGATCGGCAATCCCAAGGTGTGCCTTGCTCAATTCAGGGCGCATGATCCAATCTCCCGCCGATGCGCTGGTGGTAAAGCAATCATAGCAGTATCCCTGCCTAAAAACTCGCTTTCGTTTTTGACAGTTGAGGCACTGGGTGCCCTTCACCGTGATTTCCATGGGGCGGCCCAAAAGCTGGTTGACGTTTACAAAGCCGCCCTCAAAAACCATATAGTACTGAATGGGATTTCCGAATTCTGTTTGCATTTTTGTGAGGACCCCGCTGTATTCCATGACCGTTTCAGAAAATTTCATATTTTTGGTAAAGGTAGAAATCGCCCCTCAATTATTCCCCTTATGGCCTTCCCAATCATCAATTCCATCGCTTCCTGGGTACTTAAGCAACGGATTCACCAAATTGAATTGTTCCTGAAATATCCTCACGAAGTACAGGATGAATTGCTGCTGAACCTGATCCGGTCCTGCGACAATACCGAGGTGGGCAGAAGATATGGTTTTGAGTCGATAAAGTCGTATTCGGCTTTTGCCGACAGAGTCCCGGTTTCGGCCTACGAAGAACTCGAACCCCTGATCACCGAAACACGCCGGGGCAACCAGCAAATATTTTGGCATTCCACCATTAAGTGGTTCGCAAAATCCAGTGGAACCACCAATGCCAAGAGCAAATTTATCCCGGTGAGCAACGAGGCTTTGGAAGATTGCCACTACAAGGGCAGCAAGGACCTTTTGTGCCTGTACCTGAACAACAATGAAGATTCACAACTTTTTACCGGAAAGAGCCTCAGGCTTGGCGGGAGCCGGCAGATTTATGAAGACAACAATTCGTATTTTGGCGATTTGTCGGCGATATTAATCGAGAATATGCCCATCTGGGCCGAATTCAGCTCAACCCCTTCAAACAAGATTTCATTGATGAGTGAATGGGAGGCCAAAATCCCAGCGATCATCAATCAGGTACTGCACGAGAATGTTACCAGCTTTGCCGGTGTGCCATCCTGGATGCTGGTATTGCTAAACCGCGTGCTTGAAGAAACCGGCAAGGAAAACCTGCTGGAGGTTTGGCCGAACCTGGAGGTTTACTTTCACGGCGGGGTGAGTTTTGACCCCTACCGCGAGCAATATCGACGGATCGTGCCTAGCCCGGGATTTAAATATTACGAGATCTACAATGCCTCGGAGGGATTTTTTGCCATCCAGGATCTCAACGATTCGCAGGATTTATTGCTAATGCTGGATTACGGCATCTTTTACGAGTTCATCCCGATGGACACCTTCGGCACGCCTCAACAAAAAGTAGTAAGGCTCTCAGATGTGGAACTCGGTAAAAATTACGCCATCGTGATTACCACGAATTCAGGCCTGTGGCGGTATATGATTGGCGACACCGTCCGCTTTACCAACCTTAGCCCGTACCGGATCAGGATTACCGGAAGGACCAAACATTTCATCAATGTTTTTGGCGAGGAATTGATGGTTGAAAACACCGACACCGCCATCGCAAGGGCATGTGCGGCCACGAATTCGGAAATTTCAGACTATACCGTAGCGCCGGTTTTCATGCAGGGAAAGGAGAAAGGCGCCCACCAGTGGATGATTGAATTCAAGACCGCTCCATCTGACATTGACGCTTTTGCCGTGATACTGGACCAGGAGATCCAAAAGTTAAATTCTGATTATGAGGCCAAGCGCTATAATAATATGACCCTCAATCCGTTAATCGTTAACATTGCACGCCCCAAATTGTTTTACGACTGGCTCAAGGAAAACGATAAGCTGGGAGGCCAGCATAAGATTCCACGGCTTTCCAATACACGGGATTATTTTGAACAATTGGAACGTTTGCAGGGCAGTTTAAATACAATATGAAAAAATACCTACTATTGGCAATCATTGCCTGCGTGGTCGCATCCTGTGGCCCGCGAAGATTGGGATGTTATGGAAAACGATGCGTTCACGCGCATGACATAAACAAACCCGTGGACCAACCGGTTTAGCCGCACTTTTCCGCCTCCAATTGCACCAAGGTTTACGCGAAAAGTTTCACGCCTGATGTTGGCGGCGATGATTTGTGTCAAAAATTCAGTGTGAAATTATTCAACACAAAAAATTGTGCACAAAACGGCTGTGAATTAGTGCCTTGTTACACGTTTGACCACTGATGACCCGAATCTAAGGCAAAAAAAAAGACCGAACATGATGTCCGGCCTTCAATTTATTTAACCTTGATGGCTAACTGACAGCTTTTAACCGCTGAAGCAAATTCTTTTGCAAGGCATCCTGCACATAACCCTTGTCGATCCTCAGCGATTTGTCATCAGAACCCGGCAGGTCATACATCGCGTCGGTAAGGACGGCTTCGCACAACGAACGCAATCCGCGCGCGCCAAGTTTGTATTCCAGCGCCTTGTCAACAATATAATCAAGCGCATCATCGGTGATGTTGAACTCGACATCGTCCATCCTGAACAATTTTTTGTACTGTTTGATGAGCGCGTTCTTGGGCTGGGTAAGGATCGCGCGAAGCGTTTCACGGTCCAGCGGGTCCATATGCGTCAAAACCGGAAGCCTGCCAATGATTTCGGGAATCAACCCAAAATCGCGGATGTCTTTGGGAATGATGTATTGCAACAGGTTGTCCTTGTCAATCGAGTCAAAAGTTTTGGCACTGTGGTAACCCACAGCCTGGCGATTGAGCCTTTTTGAGATGATTTTTTCAACCCCGTCAAAGGCACCACCGGCAATAAAAAGAATGTTTTGGGTGTTCACCTCGACGAATTTCTGGTCAGGGTGCTTGCGGCCTCCTTTTGGCGGCACGTTCACCACCGTACCTTCAAGTAACTTCAAAAGCGCCTGCTGTACGCCTTCGCCCGATACGTCTCGGGTGATTGACGGGTTGTCGCTTTTGCGCGCGATCTTGTCAATCTCGTCGATAAAGACAATCCCGCGCTCGGCTTTGGCAACATCGTAATCTGCAGCCTGCAACAGCCGGGTCAGGATGCTTTCCACATCCTCACCAACATAACCGGCCTCGGTAAGGACGGTCGCGTCAACAATGGCAAGCGGAACATCGAGCATGCGCGCAATTGTTTTGGCCACCAGCGTTTTACCGGTTCCCGTTTGTCCAACCATGATGATGTTGCTTTTCTCAATTTCAACATCGTCATCGAGTTGTTGCTGCATCAGCCTTTTGTAATGATTGTAAACCGCGACCGACATAACCTTCTTAGTCTGGTCCTGACCGATCACATACTGGTCAAGGAATGCCCGGATCTCCTTGGGTTTGCGAAGCACCAGATCGGCCACTAATTTAGAATTGCCGTTGGTCTTTAGCTCTTCCAGCACGATTCCATGCGCCTGCTCAATGCAACGGTCGCAAATATGCGCGTTGATGCCGGCAATCAGCAGATTCGTTTCGGGCTTTTTGCGCCCGCAGAAGGAACATTCCAATATTTCTTTTGCCATTGTATCTGGTTTTGTGCCCTAGCTTCGGCGGAGCACTTCGTCAATCATTCCGTAAGATTTGGCCTCGTCCGAGATCATCCAGTAATCGCGTTCGCTGTCCTGGTGCACGCGCTCAAAGGTCTGGCCCGTATGTTTGGAAATGATGGTATAAAGTTCATTTTTCAATTTGAGCATTTCCCGCAGGTTGATTTCCATATCGGTGGCAACACCTTGCGCGCCGCCTGATGGCTGGTGAATCATCACCCGTGAATGTGGCAACGCCGAACGCTTGCCCTTTTCTCCGGCGCAAAGCAGTACGGCTCCCATTGACGCAGCCATTCCGGTGCAAATGGTGGCCACATCGGGCTTGATGTACTGCATCGTGTCATATATCCCAAGCCCGGCGTAAACGCTTCCGCCCGGTGAATTGATATAGATTTGGATGTCTTTGGTCGAATCGGCGCTTTCAAGAAACAGGAGCTGTGCCTGCACGATGTTGGCAATTTGGTCATCGATTCCGGTTCCCAGAAAAATGATACGGTCCATCATCAGCCTTGAAAAAACATCCAGTTGCGAGACGTTCAGTTGACGTTCTTCAATAATATAAGGTGTCATCCCCGTGGGCGTCATACCCGCAACAATCTTGTCATAATAAAGGCTGTTGACCCCGTGGTGACGCGTAGCGTACTTTTTAAATTCTTTTCCGAAATTCATATTCGTGGTTAAGGTTAAAACAAAAACGCTTTAAAGGTACGAATATTTTAGTTTCACTCTCCGTACATCTCCTTGACGAACTGCTCGTATGAAACCGTTTTTTCGGTAGCCGAAACTTTTTCCTTAAAAAGGTTCAGCATTTTCTCGCTGACCACCTGCTCAGTAAGCCGGCGCACCTCGTCCTGGTTGGACATCACGCGTGCAACAATGCCGTCAACGTCTTCCTGGCTGGGGTCCATCTGGCCAAATTGCGCCATTTGTTTGCGGATCATTGCCGAGGTATAGGCCTTGAGATCCTCGAAGTTCACCTTTACCTCGTGGTCACGCATCACGCGGGCCTCGATTAACTGGTAGCGCAGTCCTTTTTCAGACTTGTTGTATTCATCTTCGGCCTCTTCCTCATTGAGCGGATTTTCACCGGCGGTGCGGATCCATTTTTTCAGGAAAGCCGCAGGAAGGTCAAATTTGGTAGTTTCGATAAGCGCCTCGGTTACGTCATTGAGGAATTTTTGATCGGCCTGCGAGGCGAACTGCTTTTCAGCATCCTCCCTGATCCTGTCGCGCAATTCCTGCTCTGACGATACGTTGCCGGGTCCGAAAAGCTTGTCAAAAAGCTCCTGGTTGAGCTCAGCGGGTTCACTGGCATTGATTTCTTCAATGGTAAACTCAACCTGCGTGTCAAGTCCGTGCACATCGTCGTGCCCTACTTTAAGGTAGTCCATCAATTTGTGGTCATCGTCAAAAAGACCTTTGGTGTTGAGCGTAACTACATCTCCGGGCTTTTTTCCTTCAAAGGCTTTTTGCGCGTCCTTGCCCGCGAAAATTTCAGGCGAAAATGTGGTGCGGTTCTCGATGCCCATCTCTTGGTTGCGGAAGGTTCCGGTCACATCGGCACCGGCTTCGAATTCATTTTTGGAGATCAGCTTTCCGTACTGTTTGCGGATTCGCATCACCTGCTCGTCGAGCATTTTCTCGTCAGCGGTTACCTTATATTTGGTAATGCCTTTCAGGTTTTCAAGATTTGCCGATACTTCCGGAGTCAGGCCAAGTTCAAATTGAAACCTGAGCGTGTCAGCATCCCAATCCATTGACTCATCGGCTTTTGGCAACGGGTTGCCCAAAATATCAAGCTTTTCTTCCTGAAGGTATTTATTGAGGTTTTCCTGCAAAAGTTTGTTTACCTCTTCCAGCATCACCCCTTTTCCGTACTGTTTGCGAATGAGGCTCATCGGCACCTCGCCTTTGCGAAATCCGGGGATGTTTGCGTTTTTGCGATAGTTGGCAAGCAACTTCTCTACCCGGTCCTGATAATCTTCTTTGGTGATCTCAACGTCAAGCACCGCGTTGAGCGAATCGATATTATTCCTCGTGATGTTCATTTTTTCTGAATAAAATTGGCTGGCAAAATTACGAAAAAATGTCAAACCGGCATCACGAAGAAGGTTCAAAGGGAAAGTTGGCCGGGAACCTCGCCTTCATTTCGGAAAGCGGTAAAAATGGAAAAATGCCTATTAAAGAGCAAAACCTGACCAATGGGAAATGCCAAACAAATCACTCAACCCTTTTCCTTTCCCTCGCCCGTCAAACTGAATACCAACGATTGAAGCAGCGACAGAAGTATGCTGAAAAGCAGTGCGGTCCAAAAACTATCCACCTCAAACCCGCCGACGATAACGCTGCAAAGCATAATCATAAGGGCGTTGATCACCAACAAGAACAGGCCGAAGGTCAGGACCGTTACGGGCAATGTAAAAATGATGAGCAGTGGCTTTACCAAAAGATTAAGCAGGCTGAGTACGATGGCAACCAGGATCGAAATCCAGAACCCCGCCACTTCAACCCCCCGTAAGAAGTTGGCCAAAAGCATGACCAAAACGGCGGTAATCAATAATCTCAATACAGCTTTCATGTTCCCAATTTAAGTATTCCAGGGCAAACTTCTTACAAATATTTTGGAATTTTAACGCAAATAAATTTAACGCAAATACGCCCGCTTAAAAAAAATGTTATCTTTGAGTTTCATTTAATCAACGAACATCTATGAAAAAATTACTACTCTCAGCATTTGCCGTTGCAACTTTCAGCACTAACGCGCAGG
>JAEZGB010000021.1 GCA_023437485.1 Bacteroidota bacterium | reverse complement strand
ATTGATGAAGTGGCCCGCGTCACGACCCAAAATTCTATTGACGTCTACGGGATTTAACTAGTCCTTGGCCCTAAATAGCGGAAAATTGTGTTAATTTGCCGTCAAAGAAATTCCGATGTCGAAATTTGATACGATCCGCCCATTCTATGACGCGGAGGTCAACGCCGCAATCAGGTCGTCAATGAACCACCCCATGATGAAGGCGCTCATGAATTTCACTTTTCCTGAACAGGACGACGATGTGTGGAAGGCTCAGCTTGAGCGCACCCATTCCATCAGGGACTTTCAGTGCAATTTCATTTACAAATCGCTTCAAAAGGTGTTGGAAAAAACCTCTGAAGGGCTTTCTACATCCGGGTTTGAAAATCTCGAGCCTGAAACTTCGTACCTTTTCATATCCAACCACCGGGATATTATTCTGGATACTTCACTGCTAAACGCAAGCCTGTTTGATTATGGATTGGTGATGACGGCGTCGGCAATTGGAGACAATCTGGTCCGCAAGCAATTTCTGCACACTTTAAGCCGGCTCAATCGAAACTTTTTGGTTCAAAGAGGATTGCCACCCCGTGAGCTTTTGCAGAGTTCCAAATTGATGAGCGAATACATCAGGCATCTGCTATCGCGTGAAAACCGGTCGGTATGGATCGCACAGCGGGAGGGCAGGACCAAAGACGGGAACGATGCCACCCAACAGGGCGTTTTAAAGATGCTGGCGATGGGTTCCGATTCAGATAACCTCATGGAATACTTTAAAAAGGTACGGATTGTCCCGGTGTCGATTTCCTATGAATATGATCCTACCGACGCCTTGAAAATGCCCCAGCTTCTTGCCGAAGCACGCCAGGAAATTTATGTCAAAGAGCGGAACGAAGATTTTGTAACCCTGATGAGTGGAATCATGGGCCAGAAAAAGCGCATCCATATACACGTGGGCAAGGTCCTTGACAAGGAAATAGATCAAATTGCATCGGGTCAGGACAATACCAACAAACAGATCCAGGCATTGGCCCAGGTTATTGATGATGCGATCATTACCGGCTACAAGTTATGGCCCACCAATTTTATCGCCTATGATCTATTGAACGGTACCGGCCAGTATGCCGACAGGTATACTGAAAATGAAAAGTCGCTGTTTGAAAGGCGTTTGGAACTTCGCATCGACGAACGCGACCCGCTCACTCTGCAGCAATTCCTGTCGATGTACGCCAATCCGGTGATCAACAAATTAAAATATGCCGATGCCGTCTAAACCCCGAATCCTGCTCATTTATACCGGCGGGACCATCGGGATGATGAAGGATTTTAACACCGGGGCGCTCAAGGCGTTCAATTTTTCAAAATTACTGCAGCGCATTCCAGAGATCCGGCAACTGGATTGCGAAATTGAAACGGTTTCTTTTGAAAAGCCAATCGACTCATCCGACATGAACATTGACCACTGGAGTCAAATGGCGCGCATGATCGAGTCGCATTATCAGAATTTTGACGGATTTGTGGTGTTGCACGGTTCCGATACGATGTCCTATTCGGCATCGGCACTGAGCTTCATGCTGGAAAATCTGAACAAGCCCGTCATTTTTACCGGGTCGCAGCTGCCCATTGGCGATTTGCGTACCGATGCCAAGGAAAACCTGATCACGGCCATCCAGATTGCGGCGCTTTCCGACGATGGTTTACCTGTGGTGCGGGATGTTTGCCTCTATTTTGAATACAAGCTCTACCGCGGCAACCGAACCACCAAAATCAACGCCGAACATTTCAACGCCTTTGCCTCGCCCAATTATCCGGCACTTGCAGAATCGGGCGTTCATCTTCGCGTTGCCAGGGAATTGTTACTTCCGGAGACAGACGGGCGCTTTGGAGTGAACAATGCGCTTGACGATAACATTGTGGTCGTGAAGATATTTCCAGGCCTGAATCAAAAAGTTTTCTCATCCATGATGTCTATCCCAGGTCTTCGAGGCATCGTGCTGGAAACTTACGGCTCGGGCAACGCGCCCACAACCTCCTGGTTCATAGAATCGCTTAAAAATGCAATCAATAGCGGTATTGTAGTGGTGAACGTCACGCAATGCTCGGGCGGAAGCGTCAATATGGGACAGTACGAAACCAGCACGCGGCTGCGCGAAATTGGAGTTATCTCCGGTGGCG
This sequence comes from Bacteroidota bacterium, assembly GCA_023437485.1. GTDB lineage: Bacteria > Bacteroidota > Bacteroidia > Flavobacteriales > Flavobacteriaceae > Flavobacterium. The sequence goes on along the minus strand of JAEZGB010000021.1, from coordinate 1,190 downwards.
ATATTACTACTGAGGCGGCCGTCGCCAAATTGATGTTCCTGCTGGGTCAAAATTTTGAGAATGGCCGTATAGCCGAATTATTTGAAATCCCACTTCGCGGAGAACTATCTTAAATATTGGTGATTATTTTTTATAGTCCGATTTTTTTTGAGTTCTTTGCACCCGTCTTAGAGAGGTGGCCGAGTGGTCGAAGGCGCACGCCTGGAAAGTGTGTATACTCCAAAAGGGTATCGAGGGTTCGAATCCCTTCCTCTCTGCAGCCAAAATGCGCGTCCAAAGGACGCGCATTTTTTTTGGTCGCGGCCGAGCCGCAAACCCAGTTTGCGAGCGAGGCCGCGACCAAAAAAAATGCAGCCGCGACCCAGCGGCGCATTTTGGCTGGACAGCCCCCCTTTCCGGGATCACCGCAGGTAATCCCGGAAAACGCTCACTATGAGTGCAATAGGACCTCGCGCAGGTAATCCCGGAAAACCCTCCCTATAAATGCAATCGGACCCCCTGCAGGTAATCCCCTGCAAGGGAATCCGCACCCGTTTGCGATCGAGGCCGACCAGAATTGCAGCCGCGACCAAGTGGCGCGTCTACTAGCAATTCTTCCAGAATAATTCAGCGCCAGGAATATTCAACTCATTTCCTCTCGATTCACGCCGCAAGTTCAACCGTACTTTGTCCATCAATCTTTAAAATCGTGTCAAAGTCAAACCGCTCCACCACCCGTTTTTAAAAAACCTTTCTTTCGCATCCAATATTTGCGTACCTTAAGGTTCCTTAAAAACACAGTTATGAAAAAATTAATTGCAATGCTGTTTGTTTGTTCGGCAACGATTGCCTGTAAGAACAAGGAGGCCAATACTAATGTTGATACCACCGAAACCTCGGTTGCTGCCGATACCATTTCAACCTCCGAAACCCAGTCTCAAATGATCTACGCCTGCCCGATGCACCCTGAGGTCACCTCTACCAAGAAGAGCACCTGCCCAAAATGCGGTATGGATCTCGTGGCCGAGGTGTCGCCGTAATCATGCACGATTTTACCGGGAAAATATAAGAAAAGCGGACGCCCGATTGCGAAATTTGGCAGTAAACTCCGGCTTATGAAAAATCTGTTGCCCATTCTTTTGGTGATGTTATTACTGGGTGCCGATGCGTCGGCGCAGGTCATTTACGCGTGCCCGATGCATCCCGAGGTT
>JAEZGB010000193.1 GCA_023437485.1 Bacteroidota bacterium | reverse complement strand
ATTGATGATCGCCGCGCCGTCCACGAGCCACCCGATGGCACCCATATCGGCCCAGGTGACGGTTGGATAATTGAAGATGCTCGAATACTTTGCCGCACCCGAATGCAATTGCTCGTACAATTCATCGCGTGAAATGCCGAGCGTCTCACAGGCGCTGTACAGATACAATCCGTGGCCGGCCTCGTCCTGAACCTTGGCCAAAAGCGCAACCTTCCGTCTGAGTGAAGGCGCCCTGGTGATCCAGTTCCCTTCGGGCAACATGCCCACGATTTCAGAATGTGCATGCTGCGATATTTGCCTGATGTGCGTCTGGCGGTATTTATCTGGCATCCAGTCCTTGGGCTCGATCTTTTCGTCATTGGCGATCTTCGCGTTGAATCTCGCTTCCAGCTGTGCTGTGTCCATAAATTAGTTGTCAGTTGTCAGTTATCAGTTGTCAGTTTGTTGAGTGCCAGTCGATAGCTTTGCAGGTCCAATTATTAATTATTAAATATTAACTATTAATTGCCAAAGTCAACAATGACTTTGGAAGATGTTGGTACCGCCTGGCAACTCAAAACATAATTTTTGGCGATATCGCTTTCATCGAGCGCGTAATTGATCTTCATCTCGACGCTGCCCTCGACCACCTTGCATCGGCAGGTGCTGCAAACGCCACCTTTGCAGGCGAAGGGCAGATCAGCACCGGCTGCGAGCGCGCCGTCCAAAATATTATCGTACTCGTCATCCATCGTAAAATGGAATTCCTTTCCACCGTCGATGATTGTTACTTCGGTGCCTTTGGCCTTATTCTCGATCACACGATTGGCGCGGGCGCGGTCTACGGTTGTATGGCCGGAGGAAAAAAGCTCAAAATGGATCTTTTCCTTTGGAAGCCCCGCGGCCTGAAGTTCATCGCGGATAAGGAAAATCATTTCCTCGGGCCCGCAGATAAAACATTCGCTTATCGTGTCGATGTCGATGACATGGCGCAACAGCATCTCCATCTTCTCATGCGTAAAACGGCCGTTGAGCAAGGGAATGCTGCGGTTTTCCTTGGTCAGGAAATGGAAGATTTCCAGCCTGTCCAGGTATTTATTTTTCAGTTGTTCGATTTCCTCTTTAAAGATGATCGACTTGACGCTTCGGTTGAGGTAAAAAAGTTTGAAGGTGCTCTTTGGCTCGAGCGCCAGGTGCGTCTTCATGATTGAAAGCACCGGCGTGATCCCGCTCCCTGCGGCAAATGCGATGTAATTCTTCTCTTTTTCAGGCTCGATCTTGGCGTAAAAAACCCCCGTTGGCGGCATGACCTCAACCGTGTCGCCGGGCTTTAGTTTTTCATTGACGAATGACGAAAACCTCCCGCCGTCGATTCGCTTGACCGCAACCTGCCATTTGTTTTCAGCCGGGCTGGAGCATAGGGAATAGGTCCGGCGCACGTCTTCACCATCGATAATGCTCCTGAATGTAAGGTGTTGCCCCTGAATGTACGCGAAATCCTGTCGCATATCTTCAGGAATATCGAGCGTCATGACCGAACAATCTTTGGTTTCCTTATATATATCTGAAATTCTGACCGAACGAAATTTTGCCATAAATAATTTAACTAACAAATGTTAGTCTATATGCAAATTTAGTAAATTCCCGACAGATAGCTAATGCCCTGAGCAAATTTTAAGAAATTGAATCTCAGTATGATAACCCGAAAGCCGGATTTTTCCGCGGTCTACAAAATACCCCTGACCAGCACCCGGAACAAGTTTTCCTGCAGGATTTCAGGGTCAAAATCGGGTTTTCGGCCGTACCAAAGATACAGTGTGCGCAGGGTGGATAAAATCGAGAATATTACGATTTCGGGATTGTTTGCGGCGAGTTCGCCCGATGCCATTCCCTCTCGAACCATCTTTCTGAAAATCTCCTCGTATTCCTCGCGCATCTGCAAAAAACTGCTCAGGTGCCCATGCGGCAAATGCATCCAGTCATTGTTGAGCGATGCAAGCGCATCGGCATTTTGCGCGGTCATCCGGATATGAAGGTCAATAACCCCCTCGATTTTCTGGATTGCCAGTTGATTTGAAGAATAAATTTCGCGGATGGTCGTGGTGTACTGGTCTGCGATCGAGAGGATCATCAGCGATAAAATTTCCTGTTTGGAAGAAATGTGGTTGTACAGGCTCGCGGCTTTGATGTCAAGATCGGCGGCGATATCGCGCATGGTGACGGCGCTGTAGCCTTTTTCCCGGAAAAGTTTTGCGGCACTTGCTACAATTTCAGTTTTCCGGTCAATTTTCATATCAGGTTGTTGGTACGCGCCTTTTGGATCGCTTCGACTTTATTATGGACCTGCAATTTAGAATAAATATTTTCGATATGCTTGCGCACAGTTCCGGCCGACAGAAATAAATTTTCGGCAATCGTCTCGTACTTCAGCCCCTTGCTCAATTGTTCAAGGACTTCGATCTCTCGTGGAGTAAGGCTAAAATCGCTTTTGAGCACAGTTTCCACGCCGGGCGCATTCCTCAAAAACTTCAGAGTTTTGAGCGCAATCGACGGTGTCATCGTCGCGCCGCCCCTCATCGTTTCAATAATCCCCTGATGAAGGTCTTTGGGAGTCACGTCCTTTAGCAGATAACCATCGGCACCGGCCCTGATCGCCGAAAAAATATTGTCATCGTCGTCAAAGACCGTGAGCATGATAATCTTGATTTGCGGAAAACGTTGCTTAACCAGGGCAGTGGCGTCAATTCCGTTGCAAACCGGCATCTCAATATCCATCAGGATCAGGTCAATGTGCGGGTTTTTATCCAGCATTTGCAGGATTTCCAAACCATTGCCCGCACTGCCCCGGATGGAAAGGTCATCAAAAAAGGACAATTTCTCGGCCACTGCTTTTTGCAGGAAAACATTGTCGTCAACTATGGCTAGTCTGATCATAATTTTCGTTTTTTGGCAAAGGCCATTCTATCGTGATCCGGGTTCCTTGCCCCGGGTTGCTGTCTATCCGGATTCCCGCGCCAATAGCCTCCATCCGGCGTTGCATGTTTCCCAGGCCGTTCCCCGCACGCGCCGCCGGGGTGTCGAAACCCGAGCCGTCGTCACTAACGGTAATGAGGATGTCATCGGCATTTTGCCAAATTTTGATGGCGATTTTTTGTGCCGATGCGTACTTTACCGCGTTGTTGACCGCCTCCTGCAGGGTCCGGTATAAATTCATTCCCTCGCTGGAAGTCAAACGCACCTCGCGAAGATGATCGTCCAGGGTGAAGTCAAACGATGCGGTACTGCCGCTCTCACGGGCTTTTTCTACAAAATTCAGGATTCGGCCGCCGAGTTCCTCCATCGTGATCTCGCTGTGGTTCATGGCCCAGATGGTATCGCGAAGCTCGATGATGGTTTCCCGCGCAAATTGCCCGATGCTCTCCAGTTTGCTGCCCAGCCTGGTGTTATCGGTATCAAATGCGTAGCGTGTATTGTCTACCGACGAAATGATAAAAGTAAGCTGCGCGCCGATGTTGTCGTGCAAATCGCGTGAAATTGCGAGCCTTTGCTCCTGCAACTTGTTTTGGGTTTCAATTTGGGCTATCGCGTTGCGGAGCTCGTGCTGTTGCGCCATTTGCCTGTTGCGGAGTTTCTGCTGCCGATAAATAAGATAGCCGGTCACCCCGATAAAAACCGTCGCAAGGGCCAAAACCAGCAGCAACAGGTTGCGTTGCTCGAGTTTCGCCTGGTTCTCGATGAGCCGCTTTTCCTTCTCGTTGGTCTCAAACCTGACCTCCATTTCGGCGATTTTCTCGTTGGTTTCCCTGTTGGCGATGCTGTCCTTGTACTTTTCGTAGTTCCGGTAATGAGTGAGCGCCAATTCCGGTTGCCCGATCTTCTCATAACATTCGGCAAGGCGCGCGTAACCGGTTTGCGCCGCATAAACGTATCCGTGCGCGGTGGCGATTTCCAATGCGCGTCCGTAATAGTCGATAGCCTTTGGACACTGCCCCATCTCTTTGTAGAGATTGCCAAAATACGTCAGGCTTTCGGCCATTCCAAGCAAGTCATTCTTGGCTTCACGTATCGCAAGTGCGCGCTCGAGTATGGGGACCGCCTGCCCAAATTCGCCGCGCATCACGTGGATCCCGGCAATGTTGGAAAGGCTGTAGGGGATCCCGATGCTGTCCTTGATTTGTTCCTTGATGTCGAGCCCGCGCCTGTAAAACAGAAGTGCGCTGTCCAGTTGTCCCTGCATTTCCTTGAGTACCCCGTAATTGTCGTAGAGCTTGAGCTTTTCCTGCAAGAGGCTCTCGGCCTCGGCCAACCTGAGACCCTTTTGCATGTAATGCTGCGCCTTGGCTATGTTGCGTCGCTTCATGGAATACCCCAATTCTCCAAATTGATCGGCGAGCTGGGCGTTCAACCGCAGCCGCTCGTAAAGTTGGATGGCGCGCAGCCGGTACTTGACGTTCAGGTCATACTTCCCCCGGTAATAGTAAATCAGCGCCAGATTGGACCACGCATCGGCAAGGCCTTTTTGGTAACCGATCTTTTTGGCGCTGGCCGCATTTTCAAGGAAGATTTTCTCAAAATCGTCACCATTTGCGATCTTCACCTCAAAGGCGACCGAATTAATGGAGTCAATAACGCGTTTTTGCTGTGCCGATGCCACCATCGTAAGAAATAGAAACGCTATCGTCCTGAGAACCATCGGGTACTGTTTGCTGATAAAAATATGAAAAAAGCGTTAGGTTCTTCATGACAACGCGTCGAGCAACCGCCTGTCCAGTTCCCGGCGCGCCTCAAACATGGATTTCTGGAGCGCATCTGACAACCGAAGCCGCTCGGCATTCAGCGAGTTCTCGCCTTTAAGCCGGGCGAGAATAACCTCATGGTGGCCAGACAATCCGCGATGCGCGTGCTCCTGCGCCCGGATCCGAATGCAGACCAGCACGATGACCACGGTGAGGACCAAAATGATCCCGATGAGAAAAAAAATCATGTTCCTGGTGCTCGTTAAGCGCGAAATAATGCCTTTCAAAAAAATGGGTGCTAAAAAAACCGGGCCAAGCCCGGCTTTTGTATTAATCTGTGCCTAGTTCTGGAAAACCCCGCGGAAAGACCCCGAAGTAATGGTCTTTGACATTGAGCAGTCCTCGTCATTCTTGCCTACGAGACTAAAGGTACCTTCAACCTCCGTGTCGGTGATTTTGGTGATCTTGACCGTTCCGTCGGTTCCGTCGCAGTTGCTGTTGTCATAGCTCACGCCCGTTCCGGTCTCAACATAGGCCACGGTGCTGTTGGAGTCGGCGTTGAGTGGGTACTCGCCCGTTGCGTTGATGCCCAACAGGTTAACTGCCCACGCCTTGGTTCCACTTTGGTCGATTGGCCCGCCAATCATGATAAGCCTGCCGTCGCCGGTGCCGGGTGAAATTGCCGTAGCAGCCGAAACGCCCTGGATTTTGTAGGTTTCATACGTAGTGCCGTCAACCTTGGCTTTAACGTAGGTTCCGCTTGGAGTTCCACCGCCGCCGCCGTTGTCGTCATCGTCGCTGCACGCATTGAAGGCAAGGATAGCCGTGGCCAAAAACATTGATTTCCAAAAAGTCCTGTAATTTTTCATAAAAGTGTTATTGGTTTTTAATGAAGCAAATCTGGGCCAATAAACATTTTGAATCAATACGATGAACAACGTATTTTAGAATTTCATGTGCCGGAAACGCGATTGGAGCGAGGCAATCCTGGACTCAAGATTGGCGCGGAACTTCAGCGTTTCAGCTGATTCGGGATTAAAAGGCCTGTGTTCAAGCCCCCGAACGATGCCTTCCACCTCATCTGCAACCTTGCGTGCATCGTTTGAAATCCACGCCGCCGAGAACCGCTCCCAGATATACTGCACCGCATCGGCAGACGGATGCACCATATCGCCCGCATAGAACCGGTAATCGCGCAGTTCGTCCATGGCGATCTCGTAGGCGGGAAAATAATGCGCCGCATCGGTTTCCAGAAAATTGTGCAACGCCGCGATAAGGTGCGCCTTGCTGCGTTGGTTTTCCACAAAGCCGTCCTTGAGGTGCCTAACCGGGGAAACCGTGAAAATTATTGTCGCCGATGGATTGGCCGCCCGTAACATACTCGTGATGTTTTTGAGGCTTTCGCCGATGCGCTCAATTGATAGCAACTGCTTGTCAAATTCGCGCTGCGGCACTTTATGGCAATTGGCTACGAATTCACCCGATGCGCGATGGCGGTATACCCAAGCAGTACCCAGCGTGATGATGATGTGCGTGGCCGAAGCCATCTGCAAACGGGCGGCATCGGCGGCGGAGTTGAGCTTTTGGCAAGCCTCCGAGGCCGAAAGCGCGTCCATTTGCGAATGCGCCTTGAAATGGTGCCAGGCCGAGGCGTGCTCAAAAAAACCGGCTGGTGCAAAGCGATGGTTTTCCAGGCACAGCCTAATGAAATCTTCGAGCGAAGTGGGCTGGAACAAAATGCCAAAGGGATTTACATCGGCTACAAACCGAAGCCTTTGGAGTTTTTCGGCAATGTTATTTGCAAAGCACGAACCCAACAAAAGCACGCTTGAGTCATACCCGATTGAAGGTTGCGAAGGGTGGATGGGAACCGGAGTGGAGAATTTCATCAGTAGAAATACTGCATTGATTGTGTGCTCGAACCGGTTTCCAGCATGCCACTGACCGGATACCCTGAGGCGTTGTACTCATAGGAAAAGGCCTGCAACCCCTGGCCTGAAATCGTCAGGACATTGTGCGGTGCTGAATAGAAGTCCATCAATTTTGACATCCCTGTGATATTGTGGTAGGGGTTTGCCTTGTCATCATAGGTATAATTGACAACCGTGGTGCCTGCAGGACCGTATTGCTCAACTTTCACGATGGCGCCCTCGTCGTCAAAAAAATATTTGCCTGGGTTCCCCTGGACCTGTCCGCCCTCCCAACCGGTGCCAATTGAGGTAAAATTTGCCGTATTGTCGGCGTTATAAATAAAGTTGACTGTGTTTTCAAAACCCATCCAGGGCTGCATCGTCCTGATTTTGACCAGTCGGCCCTGCTCATAGGACAAAAGGGTTTGCTGGTCAATGCTGCCATCTTCATCCTTCCAGGTAATCTCGCTAATCAGGTTACCGGAATATTTATAATTGATGATTTCATTGTCATCCATCCTGATATAATCAAGTTTGTTTCCGTTGTAATGATAAACCGAAACACTCTCTCCGCTGTTGCTGGTGGTAACCAACTTGCGGAGCAGCAAGCCCGAGGGATAGCCGCTGTCGTCGCTGCTGCAAGAGGCCAATCCGATGGCAAGCACTAAAATCAGGATCCTTGAAATTTTCATAAAATGGTTTTGGCAAACTTAATGAATTACGATTGTGACAACACAAAAAAGCTGCCCGGCGGGACAGCTTCTGGTTTTGGGTTATGAGTAATGGGTCTACCGATGATAGCTGATAGCTGATAGACAGCCGATAGCTAATTATTCACTTTGATCTTCTCTACTTTCTTCCCCTTAAAGGCAAAGATGTACTCGCCGTCGGCTGTGATGTCAATGCCGTCGCCATACTCGGGGCTTCCGCCCTTGCCTTTGGATTGAACCGAACCCTTTGTGTCGCCGTTGGCCATGTCAATCCCGTGAATGATGTTTTTGCTGTTTCGCTGATCGCGAAGAAAGTAATTCTCGCCGACCTTGTAAAAATAATCGACCCCTCGGATTTTCTCCGATGCATACGCCCTTGACCCGTCACTCTTGTTGTAGGACGCAAGGCCTTTTTCGCTCAAAACCACCACCTGTTTGCCAAAGTCAATCACATCGGATGCCTTGCCCACCTTGGCGTCGTTGTGTTTGACGTCAAAGAGTTGCTTCCCGCTGGCGATGTCATAGGAATAGAACTGGTCGCCATCGCCTACAAAAACGGTCTTGTTGTCCTCGAGGATGAGGTCGGTGATGCGCTTGTCAAATTTTTCCGAGCGCCAGGCGGTCTTGCCAGTCGCATCGTCAAGGCAAAGCACGCTGTTCTTCTGATTTTTGTAATCCCAGTAAATGTAGGGCACCCAGTTGGTCCCACCGCCAAAGCCGCCATATCCAACCGATTTTTCCTGGCGGTACTCCTGCACCTGCACCTTTCCGCCCACCTGCACCAGGATTTTGTTGCCGGCCTTGTAGATGTTGGGCATTGAAAAGGCGCCGGTGATTTTCTCTGAGGCCCAAACCAATTTCCCGGTTTGCAAGTCGCGCTTTTCCACAAACTTGGCCCGGTCGCGATTGCCCAGCAGTGTAAGGTAAACGGCATCCTCGGTAAAAAGCGGATCGGCGATGGTGCGATAGATTTTGGAACGTTTGCCGGCGCCCAGCAGTTTGATCCCGCTTCCGCCGTCCATGTCATTCTCATAAATTGATTCCCATTGCTTTTGGCCGGTCTCATAATCATACACCGCAAGGCCGTTCAAATAAAGGAAAACCTTGTTATGCTTGACCCACATATCCACGATCGCGCGGCGCGTCACGAGTTCCTTCTCCACGGCGCCTATAAATGTGGCGTCCCAGAGAATGTCGCCGTTTTTGGCATTGATGCGCACCAATTGGTTCTTGAAACCCGCGAAAAGTGCCCCGAGCCCTGTGGGCTTGAAGTTGACCATAATGATCTCATTCTTGGCCGGAATGTAGATGTATTTGCCCACGCCGCCCTTGAAGCGGTTGGTTTCCCAGATTTTTTCGCCCGTTGAGGCCTTTACCAAAATCACCGAAGCCTTTTGCGAAATCAAAAACGCATCCAGCTCCCGAATGTACTTCACCGTCTCGAGTTCGCCCTGATCGACGCCTTCCTCGGCGGCCGTTCCCTTGGGCAACAGGTTTTGGTATTGTTCCGAATTCCAGAGCTCCTTGCCCGTCGCGATGTCGATGACGGCCACGCGGTCCTTGCCCATGCTGCGCTCGTCAAAAAGGAACAGGTAACCGCCGGTGTCCTTCCAGATGGAATACTGGTATTCGGATTTATTGGTTTTGTTGGTGGTGATGTTCTTGTAATCGCCGCTCCACATGACCTTGCCCGTAGCGTCGAGTACCGTCGCCGAGTTGTCATCGGTACCCAGGATCATCGAGCCGTCATGCGCGGTCACGGCCAGGCGGGTGGCCTTATTGTCAAATTCGGCTTCCCAAACGGTGGAAAGGCTGCCTGATTTTTTGGCGCCGCCGCCCTTGGCCACCGAGAGCAGTTTGCCCAATTGCGCCTGCGAGGGCTGGGCCGCAACCAGGACAATCAATAAGTAGAGGATTCTTTTCATTATGATTAAAATTTAAGTGTGTGACGAATCTTGTAGCGCTGCTTTTTGGGAAGCTTGAAGCGGAATTTATGGTCGAGGATGTATTGCGACATGAAGTCGATGAAGTCGATGTTCGAAATGTCGCTTTCGGCCTTGAAAAAAGTGGATACCCTGCCGTTTTGCACCACGCCGATGTCCACGGTCATTGTACCCGAAACATTGGGGAACTTTCGGTTTTTCTTTTTGTTGAAATCTTCCGATGCAAACAATTCGTCCACCTCGGCGATAACGGCCTGGGAGATGGCTTGCTGATCGCTAAGGGTGGGGCGTTGCGAAAATGCCGTGAGCGAGGTTAAAAGGACCAGGAGAAGCAGTGCCGGCTTTTTCATCTTTTATCATGGGCCGACGGCCGAAAAAATTTTGATAAAAGTATGGGCGGCACCTGATGGCGGCAATACGCATTCCATCGTATTTTCCGGCCAATAAAAAACCCGAAGCGCTGGCCCCGGGTTCGGTGTTACTTGATAAAGTCGATGGCTTTTTGCAGTGCCGATGAAAGACCGGAGGCGTCCTTGCCTCCCGCCGTCGCAAAAAACGGCTGGCCTCCGCCTCCGCCCTGGATGAATTTCCCGAGTTCGCGAACCACCAGACCGGCGTTCAGCCCGCGCGAAGCCACGAGTTCCTTTGAAATATAGCAGGTAATCGTAGGTTTGTCATCGGTCACCGAACCCAAAACAATGAACAGGTCATCGCCCAGCGTCCCCAGTTCATGCGCCAGGTCCTTGGCTCCGGCGGAATCGAGTTCCACTTTTTCGGCCAGGAAGCGAACCCCGTTGATTTCTTGCAATTTCCCCGCAAATTCGCCCTTGAGATTTTTGGCCTTGTCGCGCAAAAGTTGCTCGAGTTGCTTTTTCATCTTTGCGTTTTCATCGATCAGATTGTTTACCTGGCGGATAGCGTCCTGCGGATTTTTTAGCGCCTCTTTAATTTGCGACAACATCGATTCCTGATTGGCAAAATAGTCGCGGACCGCCTCGCCCGTGATGGCCTCGATCCGGCGGATTCCGGCCGCCACCGCGCCTTCCGATACGATCTTGAAATGCCAGATGTCAGCGGTGTTCTTAACGTGAATCCCGCCGCAGAGCTCCATCGAATCACCGAATTTGATTGCCCGGACCTTATCGCCGTACTTCTCACCAAAGAGCGCCATCGCTCCCTCGGCCACCGCATCGGCGAAAGCCATCTGGCGGCGCTCCTGCAACGCAATCTGTTGTGAAATGCGCGCGTTGACAAATTCCTCAACCTCGCAAAGCTGCTCATCGGTGACCTTGGCAAAATGCGAAAAGTCAAAACGAAGGTAGTCGGGCGCCACGAGCGAGCCCTTTTGCTCGACGTGCGTGCCCAAAATCGTGCGCAACGCCAAATGCATAAGGTGCGTGGCGGTGTGGTTCGCCGCGGTCCTGGAGCGCAATGCACCATCGACCTCGGCAATGAGTTTTGCCTCGACATTCGCGGGAATTGAACGGGTAAAATGGATGATCAGGTTGTTTTCTTTCTTGGTATCGATCACCTCAACCGTTTCATTGGCCGAGCGCAAAACGCCCTTGTCGCCCACCTGGCCGCCGCCTTCGGGATAAAAAGGCGTCTGGTCCAGCACAATCTGGTAAAGCGTGCCATCCTTCTTGGATTCGGTCTTGCGGTAACGCAAAATCTTTACTTCGTTTACAAGCAGGTCGTAACCCACAAAAGGCTCGTCGGCTGTCGATTCAGAAACGATGACCCAGTCGCCCGCCGATGTTTCGGAGGCTGCGCGGGAACGGTTCTTCTGTTCGGCCATGGCGGCGTCAAAACCGGCCTCGTCCAAAGACAGCCCGCGTTCGCGCAGAATCAATGAGGTAAGGTCTATCGGGAAACCAAAAGTATCGTACAATTCAAAGGCCTTTGCCCCCGAAACCGTTTCGCCCTTTGTCTCCTTAATCACCTGATCGAGCAATTGCAGGCCCTGGTCAAGCGTCCGCAAAAACGATTGCTCCTCCTCGCGGATCACGTTGGAAACAAGCTGTTGCTGGCTGCGGATCTCGGGGAACGAATCGCCCATCTGGTCAGCCAATGTGGCAACCAGTTTATAAATGAAAGCCTCTTTGGTATTGAGAAAAGTGAAACCGTAACGGATCGCGCGCCGCAAAATCCTCCGAATGACGTAACCGGCGCCGGTATTTGAGGGAAGCTGGCCATCGGCGATGGCAAAGGCTACCGCACGGACGTGGTCGGCGATGACGCGGATCGCGATGTTGGTCTTTTCGAGTTCTTTATCTGAAGTGTCCTTGGTGTATTTGGCACCCGTCGATTCCTCTATTTTGGCGATCAGCGGGGCGAAAACGTCGGTGTCGTAATTGGAGCGGACTCCCTGCAAAACCATGCAAAGGCGCTCGAAGCCCATTCCGGTGTCCACGTGCTGCGCGGGAAGTTTCTCGAGCGAACCGTCGGCCTTGCGGTTGAACTCCATGAACACGTTGTTCCAGATTTCAACCACCTGCGGATGGTCGGCGTTGACGAGTTGCTTTCCGGGAATCGCGGCCTTCTCCTGGGCCGATCGGATGTCCACGTGGATTTCAGAACAAGGCCCGCACGGACCCTGGTCGCCCATTTCCCAGAAATTGTCTTTTTTGTTGCCGAGCAATATCCGGTCTTCGTCGATGAGCGTCTTCCAGATATCGTACGCCTCCTGGTCAAAGGGCACATTTTCTTCCTTCGAACCTTCAAACACGGTCACATAGAGAATGTTTTTGTCGATCTTATAGACTTCGGTCAACAATTCCCAAGCCCAGTGGATCGCCTCTTTCTTGAAGTAGTCGCCAAATGACCAGTTGCCCAGCATTTCGAACATGGTGTGGTGATAGGTATCGATGCCAACTTCCTCGAGATCGTTGTGCTTGCCCGAAACCCGAAGGCATTTTTGCGTATCGGCGATGCGCGGGCTCTTGGGAGTGGCGTTGCCCAGGAAATATTCCTTGAACTGCGCCATGCCCGAGTTGTTGAACATCAGCGTAGGGTCGTCCTTTAAAACGATGGGCGCCGAAGGCACGATCAAATGGCCCCTGGATTGGAAAAAGTCTAGGAATTGGCGGCGGATGTCTTGTGAACGCATAAACAAATTTGAGAATTTGAAGATTTGAAAATTTGAAGATGGCCTGTCAACCAACCCCCGAATTCAAATTGGCAGTCTAAAAAAATCAATTAAAACAAATAGGGCGTGAACATTTTTATAAATTTGTTCAGGTGCCGAAAAACGGCCCGGAAGCTCCTGTTTTGCACGCAAAAGTAGGACATTTTCACAAATGAAGAAGGTAAAATATTACTACGATCCCGAGACCCTTGCCTACCGCAAGATCAAGCGGCGCAAGCGGACAAAGTTTGCCTATGCGGGGCTTTTCCTGCTCGCCTCGGCACTGTTTGGGTTCCTGGCCTTCATCGTTTTGCTCAATACGCCGTTCTTTGAAACACCGCGCGACCGCCTGATGAACCGCGAGGTCCAAAACCTTAAACTACGCTACGAGATCCTCAACCGCAAGATGGATCAGATTGATGAGGCGATGGCCTCGCTCGAGGACCGCGATAACAACCTCTACCGCGCCTATTTTAATTCGGCGCCGATTCCCGAGGAGCAGCGCAAGGCAGGTTTTGGCGGGGTGAACCGTTACCGCGACCTTGAGGGCTATGACAATTCGGAACTCGTGATCAATACCACCAAACGAGTGGACGTGCTGTCCAAACGGCTCGTGATCCAGTCGCGTTCCCTGGACGAAATCGCTAAACTGGCCCGGGACAAGAGCAATCTTTTGGCCGCGATCCCCGCGATCCAGCCTGTGCGCAATGAAAACCTCAAATCGCTGGCGTCGGGTTTTGGGTACCGGAGCGACCCTTTCACAAAAATCCGTAAATTCCATGAAGGAATGGACTTCTCGGCGCGTTCGGGAACCCCGATATTCGCAACCGGTGACGGCGTGGTGGTGCGCGCCGACAACTCGCGTTCGGGTTTCGGGAACCACATCGTGCTTCGGCATGGCTACGGCTACGAGACGCTTTATGCGCACCTTTCCAAATACAATGTAAAGCCAGGCAAGCGCGTCAAGCGGGGCGATATCATTGGTTTTGTGGGATCGACCGGAAGGTCTGAGGCGCCGCACCTGCATTACGAGGTACATAAAAACGGCAAGCCCGTCAACCCGCTCAATTTTTATTACGGAAACATATCGGCTGCCGAATACGTCGCCATTTCAAAGATCGCCAACCAGGAAAACCAATCACTTGACTGATGCACATAGAACTCTCACCTGACAAACGTTATTACAGCATCGGCGAAGTCGCGCGCGCATTCAATGTCAACGCGTCGCTCATCCGCTTTTGGGACAAGGAATTTGACATCCTCAAGCCCAAGAAAAACGCCAAGGGCAACCGCCTTTTTACGCCCGAGGACGTCAAGAACCTGCAATTGATCTATCATCTGGTCAAGGAACGCGGTTTTACGTTGGACGGCGCCCGGACTCATCTGAAAAACGGGCAGAAAAAAACGCTGGATAAATTTGAGATCATCGCGAAGCTGGAAGGGATTAAGGCGCAACTTCAGGCCATGAAAGAACAATTATAAATTTTAAATTTTGAATTTTGAATGAAGTTCTTAAGTTGCTTTAGTGCTTCGTTCGACATTCGACATTCGACATTCGTCATTTCACATTCGTCATTCGACATTCAACAAACTTTATAACTTTACAACTAACCAACTTTCACAAAAAAAATGAGAAAATTTCTTCCCTGGATCATTGTCGGAGCAATCGTATTGATCCTTTTCATGTGGGCCAAAGGCGTAAACAACACGGCCGTGACCTTAAACCAAAACATCGAGGAATCATGGGGCAACGTCCAGACGGCCTACCAACGCCGAAACGACCTGATCGGAAACCTTGTGAACACCGTTAAGGGTGCCGCCGAATTTGAGCGCGGAACCCTCACCGATGTAATTGAAGCACGTGCCAAAGCCACGCAGGTCAAAGTTGACCCAGCCAACATCACGCCCGAACAACTCGAGGCTTTCAACCAGGCGCAGAGCGGTGTATCTTCAACACTTTCCAGGTTATTGGTAACCGTTGAGCGTTATCCGGACCTGAAGGCCAACCAAAACTTTTTGAAATTGCAGGACGAACTTGCAAGCACCGAAAACCAAATCCTGACCGCGAGGACGCGGTTCAACGAGGCGGTGAAACCTTACAATACGCACATCAAAACGTTCCCGAACTCTATTTTCGCGGGGATATTCGGGTTTACTGAAAAGGCCTATTTCAATGCCGTGGAAGGTGCCGACCGTCCGGTTGAGGTAAAATTCTAGCCGTGTCGCCCGAAGCATTCCTCACGGCCAGCCAGGAAAAGGAGGTTGTAAAAGCCATCCGCGAGGCCGAATCACTAACTTCAGGTGAAATCCGCGTACACCTTGAACCAACGGTACCTGGTGGAGACGCGGTTGCGCGCGCCAAGGAACTTTTCCTGGAATTGGGAATGAGTGCAACTGCGCTGCGAAATGGAGTTCTGATTTACGTAGCCACCGACGACCATAAATTTGCGATTTGCGGCGACAAGGGCATCAATGATGTTGTCGAAGACGATTTTTGGGATTGCACCAAAGACGCCATTCAGGAACAATTCAGGCAGGGGAATTTCACCCAGGGCCTGATTGCCGGCATTGCCCGCGCAGGTCAACGGTTGCAACAATATTTTCCGGGCAGGCACGATGACACCAACGAACTGCCAAACGAGATTTCAAATGGTTAAACTACGCGTTTTAGCATTGTTCCTCCTGCTTGGCTGGACAGCATCGGCACAATTCGATATCCCGAAAAAGCCGGCGCTGCAAACCAGCGTATATGACTATGCGGACATTCTGGCCCCGGACGAGGAAAAAGCACTGGAAGAAAAACTCATCCGCTATTCTGATTCAACCTCTACCCAGATCGTGGTGGCGACCATAAAATCATTAAAGGGCGAAGACATTGGGATCCTGGCGCCAAAATGGGGCCATGAGTGGGGAGTGGGACAGGCCAAGGAGGACAACGGCGTGTTCATCCTGCTTGCCGAAAGCGAACGCAAAATTTGGATTGCGCCCGGTTATGGAGTTGAAGACAGGCTTACGGCAGGAATAACCGGCGAACTGGTGCGCAACGTCATCATTCCTGAATTCAAGGCAGGTTCATACTACCGCGGGCTTGACAAGGGCGCCGACGCGATCTTTGACGTGTTAAACGGTGCTTACAAGGGTTCCCGCAAGGAAGCCAAACCCGGAGGCGGTTTCCCAAAAGCCGCCTTCATCGTAATTGCCATCGTGATCATTTTGCTGATTGCCCGGGGAAGCCGGGGAGGTGGCAGGGGCAACTGGGGCCATGGAGGCGGGCTTGACCTGGCCGACATTATTATCCTGAGCAGCCTGGGCCGTTCAGGAAGAGGCGGTGGATTCTTTGGCGGCGGCAGCGGCGGTGGCGGCTTTGGCGGAGGTGGCTTTGGAGGCGGTTTCGGCGGTGGAGGATTCAGCGGAGGCGGCGCCGGAGGAAGCTGGTAATTACCGCTTCATGTCCTTTCCGGCAAACTTGTCCAGCTTGAAGGCCAGCGAAAACATCACGTAGCGCTTGAGTACGTCGTTCTCCTCATCGCGTACCGATGTCGCGGTGATGGTCCGGGTTGTGTTCTGGTTGCGGTCCAGCACATCATACACCTTCACTTTTGCCAATAATTTATCGTTTAGGAAATTATACCCAAGACTGATATTCCAAAGGAAGAAATCCTTGCGGAAACCATCGGCGATATTGGAATTGTAGGTGTAGGTAAAATCGTTCCCGAAAACAACATGCTTTGGCCAGTACGAGGTCAGTATCAGGTTGGCGCGATGCCGCACGTTGGACAATCTATCCACCACGTAATTCTCATAGCGCGTTGAATATGAAGTAAGGCTGTACGAGGGATTGACTGAAAGCGGTTTGCCATAATCATATGTAAAGGAAGTTTGGGGCGTGATCCGGAGCGATTTTGCGTCGTAGAGCTGTCCGTTGGTAAAGCCTTTGTTGCGGTCATATCCGCCGTTGATCCCGAAGGAATACCTAAAAGAATGTGCCTCCACTTTTTTTGAGCGGCTCCACTGATAACCAAACCACGAGTTAAAAACGCCATCCAGGTTCACGTAAGTTGTTGACCGTTCCCCTGTGGGTGCGAAGCTGGTGAGCGAAACCACGACCCGGTCTGAATAGCCCCCGCCCCCGTAAAAACTAAAACCGGATTTTGTCGAATGACTGTAATTGCGGAAGCTGGCATAAAACGAGTGGCGGCGCGTGGCGTCCAGATCCGGGTTCCCTACAGTGGTGCTCAATGGATCAGACAAATCGACGATGGGAAGCAGCTGTGGGGTCCACGGAAGGTTTACGCGATAGCCATAATTGAGGTATAATCCCTTGGATTGTGAAAACTTGTAATTGAATGTCGAATTTACCTCAGGCGCGGTGAACTGGCGCGATACCCTGGCCGTTTCTCCAAGATAGGCCGCGTCGGCGCTAAAGTCAATCACGTCGGCTCCACCCGAAACCTGAAAATTATACCTTTTGCCGATCACTTCGAGTCTTGAAAACGGAGTGGTCCTGTTTTCACGCGATTGCCAGCGGTTGGTAAGCAGATCGCTTACAGAAGTGTATCCGCCGGTGGCCGGGTCAAAATCAAACACCTCGCGACGGTTTTCAGAACTGCTGGTCCGGTACCGCAAACCTATGGTAAGCCTGAGCGAATCGCGAAGCGGCTCAGTAAAATCGACCGAAGCCGTATGGGTCTGAAAACCGTCAAAATGATCAAAACGCTGGTCACGGATATCAATCCGGGTGTCATCGGTGGTTCCGTCGTCGTCCTGGTCGTCGTAAAATTCCGAAGTACTTTTAAAGAGCCGGTCGCGGGTGTTGTCGCGGATTTCAGTGTGCAGTTCGGCTGAATAGGCACGTCCTTTTTTTGCCAGCGCCTTGTTGAAATTGACCGAGTTTTTGAAGTTGAGGTTTTCAAATTCCTGGTCATTCTGCGAATCGGACCGGTTGGTGAGCCGGCCGTTCTGGTCCTGGGTGAGGCTTTCATACAAATTGTTTTGCCTTGTAACTGCCTTGGAAAACCGAGGCTCGAAATAAAGCACCGCGGTAGAATCAATCTTGTACTCAACCCTGAACGAAAAGTTATTTGCCACCTTATCATCGCGAAACTTTGCCTGGGAGCTCGTTTCAAAACTTCCCTGAGGTAAAAATGTAGTCAGGTTTGTCCGGTTGTTGTTTTTGGTGTGGCTTTCAATATAAAAATAATTGAACGCCGATTCAAAATCCTTGAACCATTCATCGGCGTAATTGGCCCCGATGATGTGATTTTGCGTAATGCCCGTGTCGGAACCAAAATACATATTGTTAATGGCAAAAGCGCCGTTGTCCATCATGTAAAGCGATGAATTCCGGCCGCCTCCCATAGCGTCAAAAACCTCGTTCATTGAGAATCCGCTGGCGTTGATGTTGTTGGACGATGCCAGCACGCTCACCTTTTGCGCGCCCTTGAAATAATTGGCAATCAAACTGCTTTCATACCGCTTGTCCGACCCGGCGCCCGCCATAGCCTTGCCAAAAAAACCTTTGTTCTTTTTCTCGTCGATGGTGAGGTTCAAACTCGCGTCATTGGAGGTTGCAGCCTGTTTGCTGAGTTCTTCCTTTTTGGTTTTAAGGTCAGTGATCTGGACTTTATTGATGAGTTCGGCCGGAAGGTTTTGCAGCGCGATCTTGCCGTTCTCGTCAAAGAAGGGCTTTCCGTTCACCAGAATCTGCTTGACCTCCTTGCCGTTCACTGTAATTTTGCCGTCGACGTCAATCTCCACGCCCGGGAGTTGCTTCACCAGCGCCTCCACATTGGCATCGGGCCTCAATTTGAACGACGCGGCGTTAAACTCAAGGGTGTCATTCTTGATCCTGACAGGCGGGATTTCGGTCTTGATGATCACCTCGCCCAGCAGGTTCGGTTCATCGGTCAGAAAAACATTGCCCAGATCCAGGTCGCCACTCAGTGTTTGCTTCACAATGGCTCGCGTTCGGTATCCCATATATGAAAATTTGAGCACTACCGGTTTGTCCATTTTGCGCGTCCGAAGACTAAAACCGCCATCCTTGCCCGTAAGGGTGTAGTCGATCATGGTTGAATCTTTCGCCGATTCAAGATATACGGTCGCTGATTCCAGGGGAATGCCCGAGAGCGAATCTACAACTCGGCCATTAAGTGAGATTTGCTGGGCCGATGCACCCAGGGCACAAAACAGCAACAAAAGAAAGAAAGGAAGTTTGGTCATAATGGGAGTAACACGTTTGCGGCACGAATGTACACTATTTCGCAAAAAAAAGCGCCGCAGACCAACCGCGGCGCCGCCCCTTATGGCGAGGGCTTCAAAACAAATGGATTTAGGGAATCAGGACCTTGACAGTGGCGTTGCTGGCGCCGGACAATTTTGCCAGATAGGTTCCGGGAGCAATCGCACCAAGCACAAAAGCGGTATCGCCATCACCCGGGACTTCCCACTGCGCGGCAATTCTGCCGGAAAGATCCAATAATGTCACGCTTTCCCATCCCTGCTCGTTGAGAAGGTGCAGATAGCCTTCGCGCGCAAAAAGCATCGGTTTGTGGTCAGAGTCAAAGCGGCCCTCCTTGAGGCGTTCAAAGGTGAGATAAAAACGCGAATGATATGAACCTGGCTCCAGATACAGCGATGCCCGCCTGCCCGTCAGGTCATGATATTTTCCGGTTTGTGAATCATATAAAGAGATGTCGGTGAGTCCCTCAGATTGCGAAACCGTAAAATGAACGGGGCCCGCCTCACCCACCTGCACGCCCAGTGCGACCGGTTCCCGATCAAACGCTCCAAGTGCCTGGATTACCAGGTTTTTATTGGCTGCCTGAAAATACGCATCGCTGGATTTGGTATCAATTTGAATAGCGTCATATCCGGGATCGAAATCCGAAGTTGCCTCGCCTGGTTTGTAGGCCAGCAACAATTCCCGCCTGATATTGGCCGACGCGCTGGTAAACTGCAATCGAAGTTGCTTGTGGTCCTGCTGGCTTCGGAACATTGCATTTGAAAGCGTATCTGACTCCAGCACAAAGCCGCGTTGCGAATTGCGGAAAGTAATGGTGCCGCCGGTTTCGCTGCCAAATAGCAGGAATCCCTGCCCGATGGGCACAAACCTTCCGGGCGTGCGCTGGCTTGATCCTGACGTACTGATTCCCGCCGGCGCCACGGGGGGAGCCGCCCCTGTGAGATTTATTGTGGCGTAGCCGCCTTCATAATTGGCGGTGATGTGGCTGGAATTAGTGGTGAACTGTTCCCAAAAGTAAAGCGTTCCGGTGGTAGTGGCCAGGTTGTCATTGATAAATGCGTGGGCATCCAGCGCGCATGGGTACGGATTTCCGCTCAGGTTCATGTTGTTGGCCGATACCGTACTGGTAAATTCCCCGTTATTAGGTTTGCCAACAAAGGTGTAATTCTGTTGGAGTGCCGTGGTCCCCGAACCTTTCATTGTGTACCCCTGCCCTGCCGATAATATGCCGGTTTGCAAAATGCAGCTCCAACTGGCATAAGCTCCGTCCCCGTTTTGATATTTGTTGATCCAGAATGGCGACAAGCTGATGGGCGATGTTGGCGAGCCATTATAACCGCTTATCCAATTGACCGGCTGCGGATTGTGCGGTTCAGTCCCGTCATACAGCACATTGCCCACTGAATAAGAATTTCCTTCTCCAACGGGTGATGACCAGTAATTGTAACTGTAATAATTTGACTGGCCCTGCTGGTCAGTAAGCAATTTGCCTGACCCCGTGAGTGGATTGGCCGATGTTCCGTCGGCGGTTTGTACCAGTTGCGACTTGCCAAAGAGGCGGATATCACCGCTGCCCAACGACAAAACATTGTGGACAAACACGCCCAGCGCATCCGGTACCCCAATGCCTTTTGCGCCCGCAGCGTTGGCAGTGGTCAGGTTGTAAAAGGGCACACTTCCCGATTGGTCTGCAATGTTTTGCCAAACACCGGATTGCCATCCCATAAAAATCACGGTACCGTCGCCCGGGCTAAAGTTGCCGTTTGACCACCAATCGCCAGCAATGGCCAACAGACCGCCGTCGGCCATTTGGAGCTGAGCCTGGGAATCGATTGTAAGATTGAAACATCTGGCGGTGAGGTCAGCGGGTGCTTTGGGCGAAAGCGCGCTAATTACGCACAACGGCGAGTTGGCCGGAAGGGTCACATGGGTGGAATTATTTGGGACGATGCCACCGGACCAGTTTCGGCAGTCAAACCAGTCGCTGCTGAAATTTCCGGTCCAACGGCCCACCTGCGCGGCCTGAAGGCTGTAGGAAACGGCTGTTGAAGCATAGCTCGTGTCGTTGTCATTGTTGGTGTCGCCGGAAACTGAGAAAACTTCGGCAGCATTGGTCACCATGGGGATGGATTCGCAAGTGGTCAGGACCCGAACATAAATAGTGAAGGGCATTGAAGCGCTGGTCATGGTAGTTTGGACCAGGGCGCTGAGTGTGCGGTTGGCTGGGTTAAAATTGAAAGTGACATTACGGGGGTCCGCGGGATTTTTGTGATAGCTGACAAGATCAGCATTGGCAGGGATAAAATCCTTGATTACGGGATTTTGGGCGTTTTTGGTAGTGAGGTTGCGGATGGTGATGGTATAATCGATATAATTCCCCACTGTTGTGTTGACCGTGCTCGCGGTTTTGACCACCTCCATATCCGGGGCGTTGGGCAGGTTTGAATTATTGTTTCCGCAGTAGATGTAGGTTGAAACATTGGTAGTTTGCTGAATTCCCGTCAGGTTTGAAGTGGCCGTCACGATGGTGGTGTTCCAATTATCGGGCGGCGTGCCATTGGGCGTTTCAAAAAACAGGATCATGGTGTAGGATTCCCCCGGATCCAGCTGTGGCGTGGACGAGATGGGATCACCGCTAAGCGACAAAAAACTGAATCCGAGCAGGTATAGCGACTGCGATGCCGTAAGCGAGTACGAATCAGTGAGATGCCCCGTATTGGTAAGTGTTAAAGTGTAATAAGTGATAGCCGGCGACTGGCACTTGATAGCCCCGTTTAGCTGCACCGGCATTGTAAAACCGGGGTTGAGCGCAAAAGTTTGCGAGTGACCGGAAATTACGCCGTGCTGCGCCGAACCTACTGCTAGCACATATCCGCTTCCGGGAACAGTTCCGGGTGGAAGATCCAGTTGCTGGATGATCGTTGCGGAGGCGCCGGGTATTGGCGCCGGGCCTTGCGGCGGATAAAAGGTTCCGACAGGCTGCAGGTTGCTTCCCGTAGGGCCACTGAGGTAAAGGGTATAGGCATTTCCAGCAGAAAAATACGCGGTTGACGACGCTCCGTTGGTTACCTGGAAGGTTGCGGTCACGCTGGTAGATGTCTGGGTCACTTGCGGTGCCCCGATGATTTGTGCAGATGCGGCAACCTGCATCAGAAGCAGGATTACCGGTGCCAACAACTTGCCGTAAAGTAGTTTTTGCTTCATAAAATATTTATTTAAAGGGACTTGGAATAAATCCGCAAAGCGCTACCCCGGAGAAGTGGGCGTGCGGTTTGGGGAGAACTAATTTAAACCAGCACCTTTAATAAATCAGTTAAAAAGCATTAAAAATCGATGAAATGCAACTATTAAGAAAAAATATAAATGAATTACTACAAAAATCAATTTATGCAATTTCCAGTTGAAGGCGGTTTGGTGAAGAATATGTTGTAAAGCGATTTGTGCCGCGTTTAACAAACCCGCGCCCAGGGTGTGCGTAACTTTAAGGAAACCATCAACTTTCACGTTATGAATTCCGTAATCAAACTCGTCTGGCTTACCACGATTGTGGTTTTTGCGACCACGGTTGTCGCATACACTGAAATTTCAACCCAACTTCTCGCATTGCTGATGCTGATTGGGCCACCGCTGATCATTTACATGGTTATCCGGGTTTTGAAAGACGCGCACCGCGACAACCTGACTTTTAATGACTGGTATGCCGATAAACCGCGTAGTGAGAAGTAACTACTTATTTTTCCCGAATGTAGATATCTATTGGAACGCCTGAAAAATCCCAGTTTTCCCGGATCTTGTTCTCAAGGAAACGCTTATAGGGTTCCTTGACGTACTGCGGAAGATTGGCAAAAAAAACAAATTGCGGTGTCCCGGTGGGAAGTTGCATACAATACTTAATCTTGACGTATTTGCCTTTGAGCGCCGGTGGCGGATGCCCCTCGATCACTTTTAGCATATAATCATTGAACTTTGAGGTCGGTATGCGGAACTTGCGGTTTTCATATACCCGGACCGAAGCCTCCAGCGCCTTGAGCAACCTTTGCTTGGTAAGTGCCGATACAAACAGGATGGGCACATCAGTAAATGGCTCCAGTTCGCGGCGGATCTGGAGTTCGTAATCGCGCGTTGACATGGTGTCTTTTTCCACCAGGTCCCATTTGTTGACCAGGATCACGATGCCTTTGCGGTTCTTTTGGGCAAGCCAGAAAATGCTTTGGTCCTGCCCTTCAAATCCACGGGTGGCGTCGATGACGAGAATACAGATATCGGCGTGCTCAATGGCGCGCACCGACCTCATGACACTGTAAAATTCCAAATCTTCCTTTACCTTGGCCTTGCGCCGGATTCCCGCCGTGTCAACCAGGTTAAACTTGAACCCGAAACGGTCAAATTTGGTATCGATGGCATCACGCGTGGTGCCGGCTATATCGGTAACAATGTAGCGGTCCTGCCCGATCAGCGCGTTGATGAAACTCGATTTCCCGGCGTTGGGCCTCCCGACCACTGCGAACCTGGGAAGCTCGTCATCCTGAGCGTCGGGTTCGGGTTTTTCAGGAAAGGCATCCACCAGCGCGTCCAGCAGGTCCCCGGTTCCGCTGCCTGAAATACTGGCAAATGTGTAATAATCACCAAGGCCGAGGTTGTAAAATTCAACCGCGTCTTTTTCCCGCATGGCATTGTCCACCTTGTTGACGGCAAGCAGCACAGGTTTGGTTACTTTGCGCAAGAGTTTGGCCACGGCCTCATCCATGGGCGTAATCCCTTCTTCCACATCGACCACAAAAACGATGACGTCGGCCTCGTCAATGGCCAATTCCACCTGTTTGCGGATCTCACCTTCAAAAACATCGTCAGAACCGTGGATATATCCTCCCGTATCAATCACTGAAAATTCCTTCCCGTTCCATTCGCTCTTGCCGTAATTACGGTCACGGGTAACCCCGGCAACCGAGTCAACGATGGCTTCCCTGCGCTGGATGAGGCGGTTAAACAAGGTCGATTTCCCTACATTCGGCCTTCCTACGATGGCGACAATATTGTTCATGCGTCAAAAAAATATGGTGCAAAGGTAGTTTAAAGTTCGGCGCGGCTGAAGTATTGGCCCAATTTGCGTTGCCCGATGCCTAAAATTTTGGTAAATAGTTATAAACACCCCCGCTGGCCGTTGGCCCGCCCCTGTACATTGCCTATCTTTAAACAAATAAATTAAGCGATGAACTGTCCCAATTGCAATGAAACATTGGTCATGGCTGACCGTGCCGGAGTGGAAATCGACTATTGCCCAAAGTGCAGGGGCGTATGGCTTGACCGCGGCGAACTTGATAAAATAATAGAGCGCTCTGTTTCACTGTCCACCCGGGAAAGGTATCCGGAATTTGGCGGGCAAAGCCATGAATGAAATTACAAAAAAGAAGCGCAAGGATTCATTTTTGGGCGACTTGTTTGATTTTTAGCCGCGTGAAGGATGGCAGCGGCAACCGCAGCGCAGCAAGGTTACAGCGAACAGCCTGACGGCGCGCAGGTTGATAAATAATTCCCGGGGGCCCATGCGCCGGCACGCCCAAAATAAAACACTTCGTAAAAGCGTGTTAAACTTTCATTTGTGATAGTTTTACTATTAACTTTGCAGAAAATAATTGCAAATGTTATCGACGCTCCGCATACAGGTCAACCCGAAAATCTATGTCAAGGACCCGGAAACTTCGGCTCTGGGCCGAAAGATCGTGAACCAGAGCATCGTGCTTATTGACCAGTTGGGTTTTGAAGATTTTACTTTCAAGAAATTGGGTGAGCGCATTGGCAGCAATGAGAGTTCGGTTTACCGCTACTTTGAGAACAAGCACAAATTGTTGGTATACCTGTGTTCGTGGTATTGGGGATGGATGGAATACCAATTGGTGGTCCGGACGGCCAACATCGGCAACCCTATGGACAAACTTTTGGCCGCGGTGCGCGTTGTGACCCAAACGGTGAGCGATGACCAGGCGACCGAGCACATAGACGAATCTGTACTGAACCGGATCATTATTGCCGAATTCACCAAAACGCTCCATACCAAGGAGGTGGACGACGAAAACAAGGAAGGCTACTTCCTGATCTACAAAAGCGTGATTAACCGGATGGCGCAAATGGCCACGGCAGTTAACCCGGATTATCCCTTTGTGAAAAGCCTGATGTCCAACGTGGTGGAAGGCGCGTTGCACCAGCACTTTTTGGCCGGGCACCTTACCACCATCACCAGCGC
>JAEZGB010000153.1 GCA_023437485.1 Bacteroidota bacterium | reverse complement strand
CAATAAGTTCGGGTCGGGGCAACTCTCGTCCGAAGAATTTGAAAACGCTGCCTTTTCGCTCAAAAATGAGGGCGATTACACTGAGCCATTCCAGTCCCAATTCGGATGGCACATCGTCAAGCTCATCAACCGCCATCCGGTGCGCGGCCTGGAGGAGATGAAGGCTGAGCTCGAGGCCAAGGTTGCCAAAGACGACCGGTCAAGACTGATTGCCGCCTCAATCAATGAAAAACTCCGCAAAAAGTACCAGATACGCCGCGACGAAAAAATGTACGCCAACATCAAAAAGGCGGTCAACGACAAATTCTATGAGGGCAGCTGGGCGCTTCCCGCTGATATGAAACCTTTTTCGGGCCGGCTGGTCGATATCAACAAAAAGGCGGTGGCCGGTTCTGATTTCCTGAATTTCATCCTGGCGCAACAAAAGGCAGGGCTTACCCTTAAGCCGGCGTCCAAACTCACCGATCATTTGTACGAAAAGTTTCTGGACCAGCAGCTCAACACCTATTACAACGACAACCTGGAAACCGAGTTTCCCGAGTTTGCCAATGTAATGGACGAATACCGCGACGGGCTGCTTCTGTTTGATTTGATGGAAAAGGAAATCTGGCAAAAGTCCAAAACCGATACATTGGGATTAAATGAGTTTTATTCCCGGAACCTCGCCAAATACCAGTGGCCGGACAGGGTCGACGCGGTTGTGGCGTCGTCCACCAGCCAAAAGGTGATCAAAAACGCGCAAAAAATGCTGCAGCAGGGCAAAACGCCCGAGTTCATCAAAGAGAAACTCAATGTCAAGGGCGTGGTAAACGTGATGGCCACCTCGGGCAGGTTTGAGAAGGGCTCTGAAACGCTTCCAAAAAATGTGAAGTTCCAAAAGGGAGTGACCGATATTATCAGGGAAGGAGATTATTATTTTGTGACGCGGGTTGACAATGTACTTCCGGCAGGGCCAAAAACCCTCGAGGAAAGCCGGGGCAAAGTGATCAATGATTACCAGCAATACCTGGAAGACAACTGGGTACGCGACCTAAAATCAGAGTTTTCGGTAAACGTGAACCGCGATGTTTTTGAACGCGTCAAGGCCCAGCTCAAATAGATGAGATGGGTACTCGTTGCATGGCTCGCGTTTGCCGTCGGTTGCAAAAGCGATGCACCGCGCGAAGGCGCACTTGCACGGGTTAATGATGCCTGGCTTTACCGCGAGGATATCCGGGACCTGGTGCCAAAGGGGACGTCGGCACAGGACAGCGCAGCGATGGTACGTCAGTTCATTGACAAATGGGCGGCCACAAGATTGCTGCTTGACGCCGCCGAGGTGAACCTGAGCGATGCCCGCAAGGCCGAGTTCGAGGTTCTGGTAGACAAATATCGCGAAGACCTTTACACCGGCGCCTATCTGGACCAGATGGTAAAGCAAAGAGTGGATACCGCCGTAACTGATTCCGAGCTACGTGCGTTTTATGAAAGCGGAAAGGAAAATTTCAGGACCACCGGAACATTGGTTCGGCTCAGGTTTATCCAGCTCCGGCGGGACAACCCCAAGTTCCAGGCAATCCGAAGCCGGTTTATGAATTACAAAAAGCAGGACGCGGCGTTTTGGGACGCCGAAAGGCTTCAGTTCATCAAGGCATCGCTCAATGATTCGGTTTGGGTAGAACTTAGCCAGGTGTATGCTAACCTTCCGTTCATTACCCCTGATAACCGAGGGAAGTACATTGTGCCCGGCAAGGCCATTGAGGTGGCCGATTCAACGGGCACCTATCTGGCCAGGATCACGTCGGTCATTGACCGCAACCAGATCGGGCCCTATGAATACCTCAAGCCCACGCTCAGGGAAGTGATACTGAACCGGCGCAAACTTGAGCTTTTGAAAAAATTTGAAAAGGACATTACAGATGATGCAATTAAGGAAAGGAATTATGAAATTTTTAAATAAAGCGCTTACCGGCGCGGTGTTGCTGGCGGGTTTTGCGGCCACTGCACAGGAGCCCGTGGCAGTGAGCATGGCCAAAACCGAGCCCACCTTCCAGAGAAAGAAAGTGGACGGGGTAATCGCCACCGTTGGCGACTATATCGTGTTGGATTCTGATGTAGACAAGGCGTATCTTGAAATCGCCTCGCAGGGTAATTCGGTTGACGAGATCACCCGGTGCCAGATGCTTGGCAAGCTTATGGAAGACCGTCTTTACGCGCACCAGGCCATCCAGGACAGTATTGTGGTTACCGATGCCGAGATCAAGGACAGGCTGGACCGCCAGGTCAATTACATGGTGGAGCAGCTCGGATCAATGGACAAAGTGGTCAAGTATTTCAAAAAAGACTCTGAAGAAGACTTTCGCACTGACCTTTATGACATCATCAAACTCAACAGCCTCACCGACGAAATGCAGCGCAAGATTGTCGAGGAAGTAGAGGTCACCCCGGAGGAAGTCCGCGCATTCTTCAAACGCATCCCGCAAGACGAGCTGCCGGTCTTTGGCGCTGAGATGGAGGTTTCCCAAATTGTCATCAAACCCAAAATCACCGACGACGAAAAACAGCGCGTGATTGATCAGCTCAGGCAATTCAAGCGCGAGGTGATGGAAGGCGCGAGTTTCTTCAGCAAGGCCGTGCTTTACACACAGGATCCCGGGTCGCGTTCCAACGGCGGTTACTACAAGATGAACCGCAAAACTCCTTTCGTCAAGGAATTCAAGGACGTCGCCTTCAGTTTGGGCGAGGGCGAAATCTCCGAACCTTTTGAAACCGAGTACGGTTACCACATCATACTTGTCGAGAAAATCCGCGGGCAGGAAGTTGAACTGCGCCACATTTTGCTCACGCCAAGGATATCGGAACAGGCCATGCAGGACGCAAAAGACCGCGTGAACCGCATCCGCGAGCGCATCATCAACAAAGAAATTTCCTTTGCCGATGCGGCGCGTTCCGAGTCAGATGAAAAGGAGACAAAGGCTAACGGCGGGGCCCTCATCAACCCGAAAACACAGGACACGCGTTTTGAGCTAACAAAGATGGACCCGGCGCTTTACAGCCAGGTATCGGGACTTAAGGAAAACGAAGTTTCAATGCCCATCATTGACACTGACCCCTCGGGCAAAAAAAGCTACAAACTCATGATGGTCACCAACCGTTATGACGAGCACGTGGCTGATTATTCACGTGATTACATCAAGATCAAGAACCTCGCGCTCAAGGAAAAGCAAATCCGCCGGATCGGCGAATGGTCGGCCGAAAAGATCAAGGAGACCTATGTCAAGATCAACGGCGAGTACCGCGATTGCGAGTTTACCAACAACTGGCTCAAGAAGTGATTTTTGGAGCACGGCTTCAGGGCCTCGCATGAGCCCCGGTCCTGCCTTTCGCTGTATTTTCCCTTCGGGAAAGATGCCGCTGCAGTCAGGGCTATTTTTCAAGTTCCGCGTTCCCGAACTAAACTAAACCATTATGTCTGACGTTTCGGCAATTCAAAATCTGGTTCAAAAAAGAATCCAGCTAAAACAGGAAATCTCCAAGGTAATCGTGGGGCAGGACGTGGTCATCGACCAAATCCTGGTAAGCATATTTTCCGGCGGGCACTCGCTGCTGGTGGGAGTCCCGGGACTTGCCAAAACCCTGATGGTCAACACAATCGCACGTGCGCTTGGACTGGACTTTAAACGCATCCAGTTTACCCCGGACCTGATGCCATCTGATATCCTGGGGAGCGAGATCCTGGACCAGAACCGCGAGTTCAAGTTTATCAAAGGGCCGCTGTTTGCCAACATCATCCTGGCCGACGAGATCAACCGGACTCCGCCCAAAACGCAGGCCGCTTTGCTTGAGGCCATGCAGGAACGCGCCGTGACCATCGCCGGGCAGCGCTACCAGCTCGAGTTGCCCTACTTCGTGCTCGCCACCCAAAACCCGATAGAGCAGGAGGGGACGTACCCGCTTCCCGAGGCGCAGCTGGACCGCTTTATGTTTGCCATCAAATTGGAGTACCCTTCATTTGCCGAGGAAGTCAGCGTGGTTAAAAACACCACCTCTGATGAAGCGGTTAAGGTCAACCCGTTGTTTACGGCTCAGGAAATCATTGATTACCAGCATTTGATACGACGGATCCCGGTGGCCGACAATGTGGTTGAATATGCCGTGACCCTGGTAAGCCGGACCCGGCCTGACAATTCGCTTTCCAATGACTTTGTGCGCAATTACCTTGACTGGGGCGCAGGGCCGCGCGCGTCGCAAAACCTGGTGCTTGCCGCTAAGGCACACGCCGCCTTCAACGGAAAGTTCTCGCCTGATATTGAAGATGTCAAAGCCGTGGCCACGGGGATACTTCGGCACCGGATCATCAAGAATTACAAAGCCGATGCCGACGGGATCACTGAAGAGGCAATCATTGATAAACTTTTGTAGCGTGTAACTTTTTTTCGGGTAATGGCGTCTGAGCCAAAAATTTATCCGATGAAGTATATTCTCCTATCGATTGCGGCACTGATTATTTTGTCATGCACGCCTTTCCAGCCGGCTTTTTCGGTTGACACCATGCCCGAAACATATCCCGTAAAGGGACGGACCGGGCTGCTCATCAACCAAAAGCTCAGTTTTGGCCCGTATGCCACCTCAAAGGTCAACCGCTCGTGGACAAGAATCGACAAAACTTCAATGCCGGTACGTTCCAACATTGTTTTTTGGGCGCTGTTTGACAAATTACTTTCGCTCGAGGCAACGGCCAAGGTACAAAACCTTCATTTCTCAATGACTTCGCCGGGCCGCACCTCCCATGTTTACGGGACTTCAATGTTCAGCAGCGAGGAGATCCTGGCTTCAGGAAATCCAAATTCCGGCATCAATGTGCTTGGCCGCGTGCTTTCGGCCGGCCAGACTGAAAATGTGTTTTATGTGCAGGTGTTCATGGACTCTGCCGAAACGCCGTGGCAACTTGCGTTGGACAACCAGGCATCACAAATCGGCGCCAAAACCTATCAGGGTGTATTTGCCCTGGACGATGACCATTACTATACGCTGGTCCCGGTCACAAAAATTGCGTCCAAATCAGGTCCCAGAAGCATCCTTGCGGGTTCAGTGGGCTATGAAATCAAGAACCCGAAAGGAGAAACCGTAGCCGGCATTTCATTAATTGACAAAGGGCAGGTGTATTTCAATTCCCGGGATCCGCAGGAGCGGTTTATTCTGGCCAACCTGATGGCCGCACTTTTGTTGCAGGAAAACCTTGACGCACAGGCCTAACGCGAGGCCGTCTGGCGAAGGCGGGCATCGAGTTCAGCATCATAGAAAAATAAAAACATGCTCCCCATCATGTCCTGATCAACCCCGGTGGTATTAAAGGTCCCCATCACAATTTCATACTGCCTGTCGGCATAAAGCCAAACCCCGTCTTCTGACGAAAACGCCGCCACCCGCTTGAGGCCTGTCCGGTTCGGATGGTTTTCAATCGCGCTTCTGAAAACCGTCGCGCCGTGGGTCTTGTCCCTGAGCTCGATCCATTCGGCAAACGGGTGCACGTGAATCGCTGCCGCGTGCAGCCTCAGGCTGTCGGCAATTTGCAGTTGGTCACTAACATCACTGCGGTAGGTTTTTCGGCCCGGCGGAATTACCCAATGCCCGGAAAGCATGTTGCCCTTCCCATCATCATAAGAGTGGTTTTTGGTTTCCACCGGGATGCATTGATTTGTAGCCGGATCCAATGGCTCCTTAAAAGGATCGCGCTTGTCATACGGAAGCCTGACAAAAGCCGTCCGGCTCATCAACGGCCGAAGCTTGTTGGCCGTATATCTCAGATCAACCCGATGGCGCACCTTGAGATCAATGGCTGGCCGGTTGTGGTTCAGGGTCTGGGTAGTCACAAATAGCCAGTCATTGGCCGGCATAGGAACGCCATAGCCGTAAGGAAATGCAAAATTTTCCTGCCCGTGCGACAATGAGGTCATCCGCGGGTATTGTTTTCCAATGCGGTCTTCCAATCCAAAATAATTGTAATACCGCGCGTCATTGAAATCAATGTTGGTGTGGCAGATAAAATCGTTGCTGACGGGTTTCCCGGTTTGGGCATCCATCGCCCGTACCGAGAAGGAGGTGAGGAACACGATTCCAGCATTTTCGGTTAGCCTGACATAGTTGGATGCCTTTGGCCCTTCCATTGATTTGTAAATGCCGTCCACCCAAAAAACAGGCGAGATCATCGAATAAGATTCGCCCTGCGGGCCAAGTTCCCAATTGCTGTCAACCAGTCCGGCCTTGTGCAGGAACGTGGTTTTGACAATCGCCTTGTGCCTGCGCGAAAGTTGGGTGTAGGCTATGGAAAGGCCAAACGCGAGGGTCAGTATTATCGCGCCTGCAAATTTATATATCTTTGGAACCGGCATGGGGCCAAGGTACAACATAAGCCCCTTAAAATCAAAGCCAATGCTTGGACGCTTTTTTGAGGCTAAAAACCGGATTTTTGGCTTGGACCTGATGCGGGCCGCGGCCATCCTGCTGGTGTTATTTGGCCATTGCGGCTGGATCTACCCGCAAACCGGCGGTATCCTTGAACAGCTGATGTCACTTGGCGGCTATCTGGGTGTGGAGGTTTTTTTTGTGCTCAGCGGCTATCTTATTGGTGGCATATTGCTCAGGACGGTACTCGGGGAAAATTTTGGCTGGAAGCAGGTCCGGCAATTTTTGCGGCGACGTTGGTTGCGGACACTTCCCAATTACTATTTGGTGCTGCTGGTCAATATCGCGATAGCGGCGTGGATGGGCTACCGGGTTGAAGGCTTGTGGAAATACTTTTTCTTTCTGCAAAATTTCGCGCAACCCCTGTTGCCCTTTTTCCCGGAATCCTGGAGCCTTTCGGTAGAGGAATTCGCATACGTCATACTTCCCATAGGGCTGATGGTTGCCGGGCGCGCGGTCAGTACAAATAAAAGGATTCAATTTTTGGGAGTGGTGATCCTTCTTTTGCTGGCGTCTCTGGCTGCGAAGGTCGCCTACCACATAAATGTTTCGGAACCTTCATTGCAATATTGGAACCTGGCGCTCAAATCAGTGGTAATCTACCGGCTGGACGCCATCTTTTAC
Organism: Bacteroidota bacterium; assembly: GCA_023437485.1. GTDB lineage: Bacteria > Bacteroidota > Bacteroidia > Flavobacteriales > Flavobacteriaceae > Flavobacterium. The sequence continues at coordinate 4,967 of JAEZGB010000153.1, read as the reverse complement.
GGTGTCGCATTCGCCTGGCTCCATCACAATTTTGACATGCAGTGGCGCCGGTATCGGAAAGCATTGCTTTTTATCGGATGTTGCATGCTGATGTTTTTTACCATCGGGGTAGGTGCCCTGGGGCTTTTTATTGAGCGTTATCCGCTTTTTTGGAACGTGCTCTACCTTCCGCTCACCTCGCTTGGGATAGCCTGCTTTTTACCGGCGCTGTCGCTTTGGCAAAGCACCGGTAAGCCACTGGCTATCCCCATCACCTTTATTAGCGTGATTTCCTATTCAATATACCTATTGCATTATTCGGTTATACTGCAGGTGCTTAAACATTTGGTAGACACTGAAGCGCTTTCACCCGCCACACGGCATGTATTTACCCTTGGTTATTTGGCGCTCACTTTTTTTTCCAGCGCAATGTTGTTCAAATTTTTTGAAAAGCCGTTTATGGACCTGCGTGACCGCAATAAAGCCAGCACCGCTTGGTAAAGTGGCTATATGCTAAAAATTGCCAATAAAATGTAGATTTTAAATTATCCTCAAAAAATTCTGTTAGTCTTTTAGTTTTTAAGGTCATTACTGCATTTTTGTCAAATATGTTTTAACCGAGGTGCCGATTTAAGTTAAATAGGTAAAAAATCGTAAATTTGCACAAAACAAACTGACTATGGCTTTTGATATAGAAATGATCCGGAAGGTGTATGAACAACTTCCGGCCCGAGTTGATGCTGCCCGGCAGCTTACAGGCAAACCGCTTACCCTCACCGAGAAAATATTGTACGCGCATCTTTGGGACGGCACACCCAGCCAAACCTACCAGCGCGGAACTGATTATGTAGATTTCGCACCCGATCGCGTGGCCTGCCAGGATGCCACGGCACAGATGGCGCTTTTGCAATTCATGCACGCCGGGAAAAGCAAGGTTGCGGTTCCCACAACGGTACACTGTGACCACCTGATCCAGGCAAAGGTTGACGCAAAAACTGACCTGGCGCGGGCCAAAACACAATCCAATGAAGTTTTTGAATTTCTTTCGTCGGTTTCTGACAAATACGGTATTGGTTTCTGGAAACCCGGAGCCGGTATCATCCACCAGGTAGTTCTGGAAAATTACGCCTTCCCCGGCGGAATGATGATCGGTACTGACTCGCATACGGTAAATGCCGGAGGATTGGGCATGATCGCGATTGGCGTGGGTGGTGCCGATGCCGTTGACGTAATGTCCGGGATGGCCTGGGAGCTGAAGTTTCCGAAACTTATCGGAGTTAAGCTTACCGGCAAACTTTCAGGTTGGACTGCACCTAAGGATGTCATTCTTAAAGTTGCCGGAATTTTGACCGTCAAGGGTGGGACAGGCGCCGTGATCGAATATTTTGGCGAAGGTGCCAAGGCGATGTCGTGCACCGGTAAGGGAACTATTTGCAACATGGGCGCCGAGGTTGGTGCCACAACTTCCACTTTTGGCTATGACGAATCAATGTCGCGTTACCTGCGTTCCACCGGCCGTACTGATGTAGCCGATGCCGCCGATGCGATCGCGTCTTACCTGACTGCTGACCCTGAGGTTTATGAAAACCCCGAAATGTACTTTGACCAGGTAATCGAAATCAACCTGTCAGAATTGGAGCCGCACCTGAACGGTCCATTTACCCCGGACCTGGCCACTCCGATTTCAAAAATGAAAGAAGAGGCCATCAAGAATGACTGGCCGCTAAAGATTGAGTACGGACTTATCGGGTCCTGCACAAACTCCTCCTACGAAGATATTTCCCGCGCCGCGTCACTGGCCAGGCAAGTTGCCGATAAAAACCTTAAGACCAAGGCGAATTTTACCATTACGCCGGGATCGGAAGTGGTGCGTTACACCATTGAGCGCGACGGGTACATTGACACTTTTGACAAGATCGGGGCCACCGTATTTGCCAACGCCTGCGGACCTTGCATTGGAATGTGGGATCGCGAAGGCGCCGAGAAGGAAGAGCGCAACACCATTGTTCACTCGTTCAACCGGAATTTTTCAAAGCGTGCCGACGGAAACCCCAACACGCTGGCTTTTGTGGGATCACCGGAACTGGTAACCGCGCTTGCCATCGCCGGCGATTTGTCATTCAACCCCATCACCGATACCCTGATCAATGAGGATGGAATGGAAGTCAAACTTGACGAACCTACCGGGTACGAGCTTCCGCCAAACGGCTTTGACGCCGAAGATCCGGGTTACCAGGCACCCTCGGCCGACGGTTCAGGTGTGCAGGTGGTTGTTGATCCAAAATCAGAAAGACTTCAACTTCTTGCTCCATTTGAACCTTGGGACGGGAATAACATCATGGGCGCCAAGTTGCTGATCAAGGCCTTTGGCAAGTGTACCACCGACCATATTTCAATGGCCGGCCCGTGGCTGAGGTTCCGTGGGCATCTGGACAATATTTCAAACAACATGCTCATTGGCGCCATCAACGCCTTTAACATGAAGGCCAACCTGGTCAAGAACCAGCTTACAGGCAAATACGATGCGGTGCCGGCGGTACAGCGCGCCTACAAAGCAGCAGGCGTCCCGTCAATCGTGGTGGGCGACCACAACTACGGCGAAGGTTCATCGCGGGAACATGCGGCCATGGAGCCGCGCTTTTTGGGCGTCAGGGCCGTTTTAGTAAAATCGTTCGCGCGTATTCACGAAACCAACCTCAAAAAGCAGGGAATGCTTGCGCTAACCTTCGCCAATGAGGCCGACTATGACCTGATTCGGGAAGATGACCAGTTCAATTTTATCGACCTTACCGGTTTTGCGCCCGGCCGTCCGCTCACTCTTGAGATTTTGCACACCGACGGTACCAAGGATACCATCTCAGTTAACCATACTTACAACGAGGGCCAGATTGGCTGGTTCAGGGCCGGATCGGCGCTCAACCTGATTGCCGCTGCCGGTGCCGCGTAAGCAGGATTATTGCAACCTTACTTAAAAATCCGCTTCGGCGGATTTTTTATTGGTCCAAAATGACGCAGTAAGTATCAATCTTTTCACCCAGATTGATGACCCGGTAGCCAAAATGTGTCGGGTCAGGGATGAGGTTGCGGGTTGCTTTGACAATTTGGTAGCTGGCAGCCGGTGTGATGTATTGGGTGATGTTACCCTGCCTTTGAACATCGGCCATGTGATAGTGCCCGCAAAAAATGGTGACCGTGGCATTGCCCGAAGTCAGGATTTCGCGAATCTGATCACGGTTTTTGAGTGGGTAGTGCGAATCGACGTAATTGTGTACCGGCAGGACAGGGTGGTGGATAAAGACCAGCACATGTGTTTTGCCATCGATGGATTTTTGGAGCAGTTCAATTTGCCGCGAATCAATTTCGCCGGGCGATGAGTCCAGGTATACGCACATATATTGGCCAAGGGTTTCCTTAAAACTTTGCGAATTTCGCCCGCGGGCAAGGTGCGGAAGGTTGTGGATCACATCATCATAGTGATCATGGTTGCCCAATAACAGTCGCACCTGCGAAAAATTAGCCAGGGAGTGCGCAAAATACTCGTGTGATGAGGCCAATCCGATATCGCCGCCGATGATCAAAACATCTGGTTGCTGCGCGCGGGCCGATTCCAGTAAGCGCTCCCAGTTGCTCCTGGCCGAAACGCCGTAACCTGAAACCTGCCGCTCATCAAGATGCGCATCGGTAAGAAATATGAGTTTCATGACCTTAAGATAAAGTTTTTGGCTCAGGTATGGGCATGGTTCATCCCAATTATAATTCAAAGTTTAATTTGGCGTCGAACGCACAAAATAAATTTTACGAAAACGTTTGAAATAAGTACTTTTGCGCCAAATTTCACAACTAAACCATAAACAAAATCATGAGCAACACCACTTTGTACGAGAAGGAGCTTTCTTTCCAGGCCGACCGCAGGCGCGCGGGCGTTGAATTCATCAAGATTATCAGCGATCTTTGGTATGACAAGGCCATTGAAATGGTGCTTTTTCGCAACCAACTCATCGACCGCAACGTGAGCGACATCATCAACCTGCACGAATACGCGGGAGAATTTGTAGGAAAGCCGATTTCGATCTTTGACTCGGTCGAGATTGCCAAGGCGATTTTGACGTTGGACCTTCCGCCTGCAAAACTGGACATTGGGAAGCTCACGTACGAATATTTCCTCGAGGATTCAAAATACAATGACGCCAAGTCTTTTGTGGTTGACAAGCTTAGGAATGCTAAGGATTTCAAGAACAACAAGCCCAAGGACGTGGTGCTCTACGGCTTTGGCCGCATTGGGCGACTTTTGGCCCGCGAGCTGATGTCAAAGACCGGACGCGGTAGCCAGCTTCGCCTTCGTGCGATCGTGACCCGCGACAAGACCGACGCCGCCAGTCTGGAAAAACGCGCATCGCTTTTGCGCTACGACTCGATCCACGGTGACTTCCAGGGTTCGGTTGTGGCTGATCCCGAAAACAACGCATTGCTCATCAACGGAACCACCGTGCACATGATCACGGCCAACGGCCCGGAGGACATTGACTATACCCAATACGGAATCGACGAGGCTCTGGTCATCGACAACACCGGCGCCTTTACCAATCAGGAAGCCCTTGCCCGCCACCTGAAGTCCAAAGGCGTCAACAAGGTGCTTTTGACCGCTCCCGGGAAAGGCGTGCCGAACATTGTTCACGGCGTCAACCAGACGGAATACAACCCGGACGAGGTGGATATCTTCTCGGCCGCATCGTGTACCACCAATGCCATTACCCCAATCCTCAAAGCGATCGAGGACACCTTGGGCGTAGTGAAGGGCCACCTGGAAACCATCCACGCCTACACCAATGACCAAAACCTGGTGGACAACATGCACAAAAAATACCGCCGCGGTCGTGCTGCCGCCCTCAACATGGTTATCACCGAGACCGGTGCCGGAAGCGCCGTTGCAAAGGCATTGCCCGCGCTGGCCGGAAAATTGACTTCAAATGCCATCCGCGTCCCTGTAC
>JAEZGB010000150.1 GCA_023437485.1 Bacteroidota bacterium | reverse complement strand
CTCCATTCCTGGGCCATTCGCACCATCGCGTCGTAAACCGATGAATCGCCGTGCGGATGGTACTTACCGAGTACCTCCCCTACGATTCTCGCCGACTTTTTGTGTGCCCGGTTTGAAAGCACCCCGAGTTCATACATTCCGTAAAGTACCCGGCGGTGGACCGGTTTGAGCCCGTCGCGCACATCAGGGAGCGCCCGGGAAACAATTACCGACATCGAGTAATCGATGTAAGCCGATTTCATTTCATCCTCAATATTGATCGGAATCAACCTATCGCCGTCAGCCATAATGAGTATTTGTATTTATAATATTATGTTTGGTAAAAAAAATCCCGCTAATATAACCTTTACAGCGGTTTTTTGGGTATTTAGCCGGGCTTTTTTAAACAGGATTTATTAACAAACCGGGCGCCTTTGTCAGTTGATAAATTATTGCTAAAGTGATTTCATTTATAGCGTTTTTTTTGTCAATTAGCTGTCAGTAGTTTGTGAGGGTACAGTTTTTGAAACCTCCTTCGCACATTACAAAAACTATCCTACCATTATGGACGACAATTTTTCCCCAAGAGTCAAGGATGTCATTACCTACAGCAAGGAAGAGGCGCTGCGCCTCGGTCATGATTTTATAGGTACTGAACACCTTATGCTGGGTATTTTGCGGGACGGAAACGGGAAAGCCATTGGTATTTTGAATAATTTATCAATTGACCTGGACCATTTGCGGCGCAAGGTGGAGATACTCAGCCCTGCCAACCCCAATGCCGATATCAGCAACGAAAAAAAGAACCTGCACCTTACGCGGCAGGCAGAGCGCGCACTCAAAACAACGTTCCTGGAAGCCAAGGTTTTCCAGAGCAACTCCATTTCCACGGCACATCTTTTACTCTGCATCCTGCGCAATGAAAACGATCCCACAACCAAGCTGTTGAATAAACTTAAAATTGATTACGATACGGCGAAAGAACAATTTCTCAACATGAGCAACAACGACGAAGAATTCCTGGAAAACCTTCCGCGCAGCGAATCATACAACGATGATTCCGGACAAGATGACAGTCTGAAGGAAAGCAGCTTTAACAATCCTGCCAATAAGTCAAACAAGAAATCCAAGACCCCGGTACTGGATAACTTTGGGCGTGACCTGACCGAGATGGCCGAGGATGGAAAGCTGGATCCCGTGGTGGGGCGTGAAAAGGAAATCGAGCGCGTGTCGCAGATCCTGAGCCGCCGCAAAAAGAACAATCCGTTGCTTATCGGTGAGCCCGGCGTGGGAAAATCGGCTATAGCCGAAGGCCTTGCGCTTCGGATCATCCAAAAGAAAGTCTCGAGAATCCTGTTCAACAAGCGCGTCGTTACCCTGGACCTCGCAAGCCTTGTGGCGGGTACCAAATATCGCGGGCAGTTTGAGGAACGAATGAAAGCGGTGATGAACGAACTCGAAAAAAATGACGACATCATCCTGTTTATCGATGAGATCCACACTATCGTGGGTGCGGGTGGCGCGACGGGTTCCCTGGATGCGTCAAACATGTTCAAGCCAGCCTTGGCGCGTGGCGAGATACAATGCATTGGCGCCACTACACTTGATGAATACCGTCAGTATATTGAAAAAGACGGGGCGCTTGAACGGCGTTTCCAAAAGGTGATCGTCGAGCCGACATCGGTTGAAGAAACCATTACGATTCTCAACAACATCAAGAACAAATACGAAGACCACCACAATGTGACCTATACTGACGAGGCCATTGAGGCATGTGTCAAATTGACCAACCGCTACATGAGCGATCGTTTTCTTCCGGACAAGGCGATCGACGCCCTTGACGAGGCCGGTTCGCGCGTGCATATCACCAACATCGACGTTCCAAAACAGATTCTCGACCTGGAGCGTCAATTGGAAGAGGTGCGCGAACTCAAGAATTCGGTGGTCAAAAAGCAGAAGTACGAGGAGGCGGCCAAGCTTCGCGATGATGAGAAGCGCCTTGAAAAAGACCTGGCGCTTGCCCAGGAGCAGTGGGAAGAAGATTCCAAGAACAACCGTATCCAGGTTACCGAGGACAACGTGGCCGACGTGGTGTCAATGATGTCAGGGATTCCGGTGAACCGGATTGCGCAAACTGAAAGCAATAAATTAGCCAAATTACCCGAATTGATTGAAAATAAGGTTATTGGCCAACGAGAGGCTGTACTGAAGATCGCGCGTTCCATCCAGCGAAATCGCGCCGGGCTCAAGGACCCGAACAGGCCTATCGGTTCATTTATCTTCCTAGGCCAGACCGGTGTTGGTAAAACCCAACTTGCCAAGGTATTGGCAAAGGAGCTGTTTGATTCCGAAGACGCGCTGATCCGCATCGACATGAGCGAATACATGGAAAAATTCGCGATTTCCCGCCTGGTCGGAGCGCCCCCCGGATATGTGGGTTATGAAGAAGGCGGCCAGCTAACTGAAAAAGTGCGCCGCAAGCCATATTGCGTAGTGCTTCTTGATGAAATTGAGAAAGCCCACCCTGATGTATTCAATATGATGCTTCAGGTATTGGATGACGGTTTTTTGACTGACAGCCTGGGCCGCAAAATCGATTTCAAAAATACGATCATCATCATGACATCAAATGTTGGCGCGCGCCAGCTTAAGGATTTTGGCCAGGGCGTCGGTTTTGGCACAGCTGCGAGGGCTGCCTCGGCCGATGAAAACGCCAAAAGCATCATTGAGAACGCGCTTAAAAAAGCGTTTGCACCAGAGTTTCTTAATCGGATTGATGATGTAATTGTGTTCAATGCACTTGAAAAAGAGCACATTGACCTTATCATCGAAATTGAACTTAAAAAATTGTACGCGCGGATTGCCGACTTGGGTTACAAACTTACCCTGTCTGATAAAGCCAAGGCGTTTATTGCCGAAAAAGGATTTGACAAGCAGTTTGGCGCCCGACCCCTTAAACGCGCGATCCAGAAGTATGTTGAAGATGCGCTGGCCGAGGAAATAATTGTTTCCAAGATCGGTCCCGGCGATGAAATCCATATGGACCTGGAAAGCGATACTAGTGAAGAACTCACCGTAACGGTACAGAAATCACAGGAGCCCACTACCTGAAAAAAGCCTCGAAAGAGGCTTTTTACTTTTACGGGTTTGGCGTTGTTCCGGTTATTGTACCCGGCTGGTCCCTCGCCGATGAATGGTTTTTAAAGGCTTGGTACTTGCGGTTTCCGTGTTGCTGATGGTGCTTATCCTCCAAGCCTTTACTTATCAGGTCTTCCCCCGGGGGTGAAATGGCACCCTGTTGTTCGCTTTGTTGTTCTTCCATGTCGTTCGTCATCTTGCGATAGTCGCCTTCCCGGCCGATCTCATCGCTGCGGTTTTTATCTTCCATGCTTTTAGGTTTTTATTCAAATTACCCCGATTCTGCTGGAATATCAAGTTAATTAGCTATTCTTTTACATGAAAAATCTTCTTCCATTTGAGGGTATCGTTTATTACTACCCCGGATTAATTACAAACCCGGACCAGGCATTCAACCGGCTGTTGCAGGAGATTCCGTGGGAGCATGAGAAATTAAAGATGTTTGGAAAGGAAATTACCATGCGGAGAATGGTTAGCTCGCATGGTGATCCTGGCGTCAATTACTCCTATTCGGGAATGTTAAAAAAGCCCCAGCCGTGGAATGATACATTGGTGAAAATCAAAGACGTCGCCGAGGTGGCCTGTGCCACACAATTCAATTCCTGCCTGGCCAATTTATATGCTGACGGGAGAGATGCCATGGGGTGGCATGCCGATAATGAGCGATCGCTCGGAAAAGACCCGATGATTGCATCAATCAGCCTCGGAGCAACCCGAAAATTTAGTTTCAGGCATAATGACACAGGCGAAACAGTGTCAATTGAACTGGAGAGCGGAAGCCTGCTGGTCATGGGCCCCGGTGTTCAACTGCATTGGAAGCACGCCCTTCCTGCGTCGGCGAAAGCCAAACAACCGCGCATCAATCTGACTTTCCGCACCATTTTCCCCAATTTATAATAGCGTTAACGATTTGCGCCGCCGCCGATACATAATTTTAAGCAAAAAGTTTTATGAAAAAATATTCACTCCTGGTGCACGGTGGCGCGGGGAAGGATTCAGATTTCATCAAAAAGAACCGTCAGGAAATCGAGAGCGGAATGCGCTCCGCCATGGAAACGGGTCTGAAAATCCTGCGCGATGGCGGTACGGCGCTTACCGCTGTAGAAAATGCGATCCGCAACCTCGAGGACAATCCCCTTTTCAATTCCGGGCGCGGATCGGCGCTTAACAACAAAGGCGAAATCGAAATGGATGCTTCGATCATGTGTGGGCGCAAGCGCGTATCGGGCGCTGTTTCGATGGTCAAAAATGTGCGAAACCCCATCTCACTGGCGCGTTACATTATGGACAATACTTCACAAGTGTTTCTCTCGTCAAAAGGCGCGCTTGAATTTGCCAAACACGAAAACGTGGAACTCGAACCCGAATCGTATTTTGTGACCGATCATCAGGTGGAAGCTTTTATCAAGGCCCGTGACCATGAAAAACTTCAGGATGTGCTTCGCAAACGCATTCATGGAACCGTTGGGGCCGTCGCCATGGATTCAAACGGCAACCTCGCCGCGGGAACATCGACCGGCGGAACCGAAAACAGCCTTGCAGGCCGGATTGGCGACAGCAGCATTATTGGGGCGGGTTGTTACGCACAAAACGGTGTATGCGCGGTTTCGGGAACGGGCGACGGTGAAATATTGATCAACCGTACCATCGCCTCATCGGTGGCAATGGCCGTGGATTATTTGAAAATGGATATGCAAACGGCATGCGATTGGGTCATTAATGAGCGCAACGCCGATATTTCGGGCGACGTTGGCCTGATTGGCGTTGGGGCCGATGGTGCGATCGGGATGTCGTTCAACAGCGAGCGGATGCACCGTGCGTGGCTGGACGCCTCGGGGGAGATCAGGGTTGCGATCTATTAAGGGCGGTGCCTAGATACTTGTAATGGTGCGCGGCATGTCCCCTGCCGATGAATGATTGGAAAACATCCTATATTTCCAGTTTACGCGATGATCTCCATGTTTCCTGCGGTGATGTTGCTGCGCAGACGTTTCGACGGCGGTTTGTTCCCCTGACTGAGCTTCCTGCGGCAGGTTGCTTTCAGCCGGCTCACTTTCGTTAAATTCGTTATCTTTTTCCATGGCTGATGTTTTACTAATACCACAGTAAAAGTAGCTAAAAAAAAGCTTAAGCCACTGTTAATTAAGAAGTTCCTGCTCTATTTCAAAACTTCGTAAAAAACGCACCGAATTCTCGATGTCATAATGAAGGATTCTGTCCTTATCCACATAAGGCACCTCCGATCGAAAGGATTTTAAGAAAGATTCGATGAATTCGCTTGATCTCAAGGGCCGGCGAAACTCCATAGCCTGTGAGGCGTTGAGCAATTCAATGGCCAGGACGCGTTCAAGATTGTTCACTACCAGCAACGCCTTTACCGCGGCGTTTGCCCCCATCGAAACATGGTCTTCCTGCCCGTTACTGGACACGATGGAGTCTGTGCTTGCCGGGGTGCACAGTTGTTTGCTCTGGCTCACGATGCTCGCGGCCGTATATTGCGGGATCATGAAACCTGAGTTCAGGCCCGGATTCTCAACCAGGAACGCCGGAAGCCCCCTGAGCCCGGAAATGAGCTGGTAGGTCCGCCTTTCGGAAATGCTGCCCAGTTCGGCCATGGCAATGCACAAAAAGTCCAGCGCGATGGCCAGTGGCTGCCCGTGAAAATTTCCGCCCGAAATGATCTTATCGCTGTCAATAAACACATTCGGATTATCGGTAACCGAATTGACCTCGGTTTTGAAAACGCGTTTTACGTAATCGATCGCATCCTTTGAGGCTCCGTGGACCTGGGGCATACACCGGAACGAATACGGATCCTGGACATGCTTTTTGGGCTGATCGATGATCTCACTGCCATCAAGAAATTCCAGAATGCGGCCCGCGGTGACAATCTGGCCTTTGTGGGGGCGGATGTAGTGAATCAGTTCGTCAAAAGGTTCGCGGCGGCCGTCAAAGGCTTCAAGAGAAATGGTTCCGACAAGATCTGCCAGGTACGAATATTTGCATGCCTTAAGCAAAATATAAACGCCATATGCGCTCATGAACTGCGTGCCGTTTAGCAGCGCCAGCCCTTCTTTTGACTGCAATTGAATCGGTTCCCACTTAAAGTGTGACAATACTTCCTGCGCGTGCCGGCGTTGACCGTTAAAGTACACCTCGCCCTCGCCTATCAGTGGCAGTGACAAATGTGCCAGTGGCGCCAGATCGCCTGATGCCCCCAGCGACCCCTGGGTATAGATCACGGGCCAGATTCCGTAATTGTAAAAGTCAATGAGCCGTTCAACCGTGGCCAATTGTACTCCTGAGTAACCGTAACTCAAGGATTGGATTTTGAGCAGAAGCATTAACTGGACAATGGCCCTGGGAACTTCGTCACCCGTACCGCATGCATGCGAGCGCACCAGGTTTTCCTGCAGTGTCGAGAGGTCGGCCTGATCGATCCGAATGTTATACAACGCCCCGAACCCCGTGTTGATGCCGTAAATCGGCTCCTGTTCGCGATCCATCTTCACATCGAGAAAATCTCTGCATTTTTGGATATTGATTTTAGCCTCTTCAGACAACGCAAGCGATTTGTGCTGTGAAGTGATCTCATGCAGGCTTTCCAGGGTCAGTACATCGGTACTGATATAGTGGCAGTTGTCCATGGTTGTATTTTGGTTCGCCAAATTTGCGCAAATAAGCGGCAAATCGCAAGCAAATTTTAGTAATTGTTTAACCGATAATTCTAAAAGCGCCGCCCAAACCGTCAATGATGTCGCGGGCTATAAATGAGCGCATTCCCAATGTCCCCACCCCAATATCGGCTGCCAGGCCATGGACAAACACACCAAGTTGGGCCGCTTGCATCTGATTATGGCCCTGCGCCAATAGCCCGGTGATGATTCCGGTAAGGACATCACCGCTGCCTCCGGTGGCCAGCGCGGCGTTCCCGGTTGTGTTCACTGTGGCGGCTTCCGGTGAGAAAATGTGTGTTGGGGCGCCTTTCATTACCAGGACGATGTTATACCGACGGGAAAATTCAAACCCATTGCCAAAGGTTGGCGGTGCGCCAAAAAGCCTTTGGAACTCGCCCGCGTGCGGGGTCAGGACCGTCAGTGGCGGAACGGTCTCCATCATTCCGGGATTTTGGGCGATGATGTTCAGCGCATCGGCATCAAGGACAAGCGGCGGTACCTTTGATAAAAGCAAATTTTTTAAGGCTGCCGCGCAAGTATTGCCAGTTCCCAGGCCCGGCCCAACCCCGATCGCATCGGGTTTGACTCCATACTTAAAATTTTCAATGAACCTGTGGCCTGATGTGATCGTCATCGCCTCAGGCACAACGGTCTGAAAAGCTGTGTCGCCGCATTCGGGGATTAGCCCGGTCACCAGTCCGCTTCCCGCCCGCAGTGCTGCCATCGCGCTGAGCATGATCGCACCCATTTTGCCATGGCTTCCGCCGATTAACAGGGCGTGCCCTTGTGTTCCCTTGTGCGCTTGAGGCAACACGGGCTTTAGGCACTCACGCGCCGAAACAATGTCAAAAGGCCTGATTTCCATCGACATAAATGTAATTAAAAATGCCGATGGATAATGCCCTCCCACATCGCTTTTTGCATTTGCGGTGGCGTGAAAAAGTGGTAAATTAGCACGCTAAATTGAGCCACATGACCAAAAATACCGCACTTACGCACGTCCATGAAAAATTGGGCGCCAAGATGATGCCCTTTGCGGGCTATAATATGCCCATCCAGTATGAAGGCGTCAATATTGAGCACGAGGCCGTTCGCAACGGCGTGGGTGTTTTTGACGTGTCGCACATGGGCGAATTCATGCTCAAGGGTCCGCGCGCGCTTGACCTGATCCAAAAAATCACGACAAACGACGCATCATTGCTGGTTCCCGGAAAGGCGCAGTATTCCTGTTTCCCCAACCGCGAAGGTGGTATCGTGGATGATTTGATCATTTACATGATGGCCGAAAATGAATATCTGTTGGTAGTCAACGCCTCCAATATCACCAAGGATTGGGAGTGGATCATGGCGCACAATGATTTGGGCGTGGAGATGGAAAACCTCTCCGATCAATATTCGCTGCTGGCCATCCAGGGCCCAAAAGCCGCCGAGGCCATGCAGAAACTGACATCGGTCGATCTTTCAGCCATCAAATATTACCACTTCCAAGTGGGCGATTTTGCCGGTTTTGACAATGTAATCATTTCGGCAACGGGTTATACCGGGTCAGGTGGCTTTGAGATTTACTTTAAAAATGACCAGGCCGAGAAAATTTGGGACAAGGTTTTTGAAGCGGGAGCTGAATTTGGCATTAAGCCGATTGGCCTTGCCGCACGCGATACTCTCCGGCTTGAGATGGGCTTTTGCCTTTACGGCAACGACATCAACGATACCACCTCGCCAATCGAGGCCGGCCTTGGCTGGATCACCAAGTTCAACAAGGATTTTGTCAACGCCCCTAGGATCAAGGAACAAAAGGAACAAGGTGTGGCCCGCAAGCTCGTTGGTTTTGAACTTACCGAACGCGGTGTTCCCCGTCACGACTATGAGATCGTCGATGCATCAGGCGAAGTGATTGGCATCGTGACTTCGGGTACCATGGCGCCCTCGCTGGGCAAGGGCATTGGCCTGGGCTACGTCAAAACCGAATTTTCGCAACCGGGCAGCGAGATTTTCATCCGCATCCGCAAAAACGATATACCGGCCCAAGTGGTCAAACTGCCTTTTTATAAAAAACAATAATCGATGGGAAGAGCTTTTGAATTCAGGAAAAATAGGAAAATGAAGCGTTGGTCGGCGATGGCCAAAGCCTTTACTCGCATTGGCAAGGATATCGTCATGGCAGTCAAGGAAGGCGGCCCAAATCCCGATGCGAACTCCAGGCTCCGTGCGGTAATGCAAAACGCCAAGGCGGCGAACATGCCCAAGGAAAATGTAGAACGCGCCATCAAAAAAGCCACCGACAAGGATACCGCCAACTATAAGGAAGTTCTTTTTGAGGGTTACGCACCGCACGGAATCGCGATCCTGATCGAGACCGCAACCGACAACAACAACCGAACGGTGGCCAACATTCGCAGTTATTTTAACAAATGCAACGGTGCGTTGGGCACTCAGGGTTCGGTTGAATTCATGTTTGACCATACGTGCAATTTCCGCATCGCGAAGGTTGTCCAGGATGTCGAAGAGCTCGAACTTGAAATGATCGATTTTGGCGTCGAGGAAGTGTTCGAGGACGAGGACGGCATCATGATCTATGCGCCTTTCGAGAAATTTGGTGCTATCCAAAAGGAACTCGAGCACCGTGGTTTCGAGATACTGTCATCGGGATTTGAACGAATTCCGCAGGTGACCAAAACCCTGACCGAAGACCAGGTCGCCGATGTCGAAAAACTCCTTGAAAAGATTGAGGAAGACGATGATGTACAGAATGTTTACCACACGATGGAGAACTAAAAAAACCGCTAAAGCGGTTTTTTTTGTCGAATGTCGAATGTCAAATGACGAATGACGAATGACGAATGTCCGATACGTAGTGTCACACTCAAAATTTACCCACCAGCCTCTTAGAAGGAATTTAAAATTTAAAATTTAAAATTTATAATTAAAGCGTCAGCTTTTAAGTATTCCCTTCGGTACCCACAACTCACCTGTGCGTTCGTCAATGATCCCATTCTGTTCCTCTTCAATATTTGTTGCCTGGGTGTAGACATCGCCTGCAATGGGCCGTTTGCGGAGTTCCTGTTTGAACTTAGCAATCTGGTCGGCGCGCGAGTCCAGATCATCCGGCCCGCCGTAATTGGCAAACCCGAATCCGCCCCACTCGCTCACTACCAATGGAACCTGCCTTCTGAAAAAATACGGATCGCCAACCACCAGCGGAAAGGCGGCAACCGTGTCCATGTTTCCGCGAACGAGCTCGTCCAACAGATGTTTCCAATGTTCAAGGTCAGGCGTGTAGAGATGCGCCGTCAGCAAATCTGACTTCAGCCGGCCTTCGTGGGAAATGTGCTGCCAGCCGTCGTTGTCAACCACCAGGAACTGAGGGAAAAGGATCTGCATCAAATGATATGTATCCATGACATAAAACCTGGTTTCGGGGCTGGTGGCAACGTCCTGTATTCCCCAGTCTTCATTGTAAAGGCTCCAGATTACTACCGAGGGATGCGTCCCGATCAGCGCGAGCATCTTGAGCAATTCGGCGCGGTGGTTTTTGCGGCTTTTTGGCGTTGAACTGTGCGGGCTGGGAACTTCCACCCAAAGCAACAGGCCCAGTTTGTCGGCAAGGTTGTAAATGCGCGGGTCAACCCCGGCGATGTGGATTCGCACCAGGTTACAACCCAGCTCCTTCATCGCATACATATGCTTTTTGATATCCTCGTAAGTTGCCACACCCGGCTGATAGAGGATTCCGTCAAGGTAAATGCTGTGGTTGTTCAAATAAATCCTGCTGCCTCGCGATTCGATCTTTCGCAACCCAAATTTGGTCTGGATTTCGGCCGCATAACCGCTGCTATCCACAAGTTGAGCCACGAGACGGTACAATTGAGGGTTTTCAGGGCTCCAGAGGCGTGCTTCGGGTATTTCCATTACCACCCGTTGCCTTTTTTGGCCAGTGCCAAGCTGAACTGGGAATTCATCAACCGCAATGGGTTGGGTAACTTCAGGGCTATCCTGGTAAATTTTGAGCCGGATCACGTATTTTCCCGGGTCGTGTGTACGCGTGGTAAGGTTGAACCTGACCAGATTCTCCTCTATTACACTCATCACTCCCACGCGCGACCTTAGGCGGTTGCGCTCGACGGTCTCCAGCCAAACACTTCTCACGGCTCCCGAATGCGTCTGGTACCAAATCCCGCCTCGTTTGTATACGTGTGATTCCTGTTTTCCGCGAGGCAGGTCGGCATCCATTGAATCTTCAATACGGACCGTGATCCGGTTTTCAGGACGCAGGAGCGACTCGGCGAGTTCATAAGAAAAAGAAGTAAACTTTCCCATGTGCGCCTCCTCGCCGTTAATGGTTTTTAAGGGGACGCCGTTTAGCCAGACCCGGGTTTCATAACCGCACGCGCCAAAGGTGAGTTGCAAGATGTCGCACAATTGATTTTCCTGCTCAGGCAAAGGAAAGTCGCGTTCATACCAAACCACTACTTTGTCGCGCCAGGCATCGTTACCGACTTCGCCACGGGCCTGTGCGATATGATCCTCGATAGAGCCAGGCCAATCGGCGGTTTCAGTATAGGAGTGCCCGGTGTGCCACCCTTCGGAAAGTCCGCGGTCGGCGGTATCGATCGCAAAGCGCCAGTTGCCATCCAAAAGCACGGCGGTATTGGGCCGGATGACAGCGCGCGGAAGTGGATTGAGCAAATATTCGTCGGTGTGATGGTCTTCCCGGCTTTGCGAAAGTCCATAATTGGGTTGGTGGGCGTTTTCCATAAAAAAGGTTTAGCGCCGTAGGGAAGCATCTGCAATTTCCGAAAATATCCTTACAGTTGCAAGGAAGACTTTCATAAGAAAGCGCCAATCAATCTTCGGTAGGAATGGCTTCCTTATTCATGTTTGGCCGCACGGGAACCTCTTGCGGGCCCTTGATATCGATATAATCGGGTACGACATCCGAATCAGGAACAAGGTCATCGGCGTTTGATTTTTGGAGCTTGTCAATTTTAAGGTTCTTGAAAAGCCGGTTGGCGAATTCACGGAAAGTATCAAAATCGACTTCATAGGAAAGCCCAAGCCCCTGCGTATACCCAACGCCCTGGCCAATGTAATTGATGTCATTTTCACGGTTAAAGACCCGCAGGTTGAGCGTCCCGTCTTCATTGACACGGTATTGGAGTTCCACATCGCCTACGATCGCTGATTCGTTAATTCCGCCCACCGGTACGCCCACTTTGCCATTGATGGTAATCCGTTCGCTAACCTTGGTCGAAAGGGTGAACCCAACCCGGCCGTCGGTTTCAAGTCCGGGCCGTCGGTCAGGGGACACATAATCTATACCCACGGTGAGCTTGCCGTCTTCGTCCGAGAATATATCGTTGAAAAGCCCGCTGGCACGTTCAAAGAAGTTGCCCGCAAGGTCGCTTTGGCTCACGCCTTCAGGGCTAAGAAATCCGCCTGAAGACAACAGGTAGAGCGCCTGGGTCTGTCTGGTATCGCGATCGTCCAGCCGGTATTGGATCTCTGATTTAAGCACCGAGGAAACCGTCGGGAAATCTATATTGAAATCCGGTTCAGGGTTGGCCAGGTTCCCGCGGATGCCGATGGCCACTTCAACGGGGACTTTTCGGTTGAAAGACGGATTTTCCAGCAGCACAGCCGGATTTGCCGTGGCTTTGTAAATGGCTTCCAGATTGAGCACGGCGCGCATGGGGTCGCCTTCCCAAACTATCGAGGAGAACTTCTTGACCTGGAACTTTTTGTCGATTAAGCCGCCGTACTTGAAATTGTAAATCCCTTCATACACCTGAAAATCGCCCCACATATTAAACTTCCCCAGCGTATTAATCTGGAAAGACAGCCCGCCCCTTCCCCTGCCGCGCATCCCGTGGCCGGTGTTCCGGTCAAGGATAACCTCAATCTCGGCATCCTCGTCGATGTCAAATTCAAACCTGAGTTCCAGGCCGTTGTAATCACGGGTGGTCTCGGCAATCCCAAGGTTGTACTTTTCCCTTGCGGTGAGAAAGTGGATGTAACTTCCGGTTCCGGCCGTCTCGCTGTCGTTGATGGGGATCTTGATGTTGGTGCCGGGTTCCGATTCGGCATCCACCTGGATCATCAGCCCGGTAGCGGGACCGGTGATCCGCGCGCTGCCGTCAATAAATGCGGTTCCATAATAGGCCGCGTCTTCGCTATCTTGGGTATCCAGCACCAGGATCCGGTCAGAACTGATGTCCAGGTCCAGTACCCAATCTGAAAATTTCTCGTGGATCACCTTGCCTGACAATACGCCCGTGGTTTGGTATTTTGGATCGATAAGTACCGAATTCCGGATCAGGAACGAGGATTCGGTAACATCGACGATGGATTTGGCGCCCAGTTCATATTCTACGTTCAGGTAAGGGATGGTGAGTCCCGAATCGTCCAGAAAGAGGCGCCCGTTGATTTCAGGATCGTTAATATTGCCTTCAATCCGGGCGGTACCCGAGGCAAAACCGTGGATGTCGGTAATGATTTCTCCGCCCAATGCGCTTAGTGAAGACAAGTTGAAACGGTTGAACCTTAGGTCGATATCGGCATCGGTAAACTCATCTTCCACTGAAAGTGTCCCCGAAGCCGTAAAGGATTCGATGTCCTTGTGGTTTAGCGACGAAGTCACAAAAAACCGGCGGAACGAATCGTCACCAGTAATATCAATATCGAGCATGCCCAAAGGGATATTGTTGGCTGTCAGGTTGTTCACCACCAATGATGCCGTGGGTTTGAACACGTTCTTTTGCTGCCGCAACTCCACCGAACCGTTCAGGTCGCCTTCAAGGGCAAAATTGCTGAGCGTGGGCGTGACCTTGCTGAGATCGATATTGGTAAAAGTCAGCTGAAGGTCCTTTTCCTGCAAACCGCTAAGTGTCCCGTTTAACCTGATGCTCTGGTCTTCATGTGAAAGGACGATGTCCTCTATTCTGAAATCTTTCAAAGCTTTGTCAAAAACCACTTTGTTTGAAGCATCGTCCTGCTCGTTCAAATACCAGAGGTAATCCTTAAAATGAAGTTCTGATTTGCTGACTCCCACAACACTGTGCCTTTGCGGGTCAATGGTGTGATAGAGGTTCAGGTTGTAATAGTCCTGGGCCTGCTCACCACCCTTGAACTCGGTGCGCACAAAAAGGGTGTCGTTGGCCGTGACATTGATAAGGTTGAAGTCGGCGATCTTGTAGTAAGGTGTCCGGATGGAATCCATCTCGACAAAAGCATTGTAGAGCGGGTTTTTGTTGTCCAGCCGCAGGTTTACCCGGTGAAAGCGGTTGCTGTAAGCCTGTATTTCAGGTGACGAAAAATTGAGCCTGAACTCATCGGCGTCAGAATTGATGTTACCGCTTACCGTGGTGTTTTGCCCCAGGGAAATCCCGGGCATGAAAATTTCAAGGATCTTGTTATAAACCGCAAAATTGAAACGCATAAACTGCCCGCCCGGAATTTTATTGGGCGAGTAATTGGCATAAAGGCTGCCCAGGGAGTTTTCGATCATCTTCCGAACGTTGCGGAATTCAAATTTTCCCACCACGCTGCCGCGGATGATATCGGGAGAATTGATTGAAATGGTGCGCACGCCCTGGTTGTCAAATTCCGAACTCACTGCAAAATCGTCAAAAAAGTAGGTGTCGCGGTTGTTCTGATAGGACGTTTCCCTAACATAAATGTTCCCGCGCATATCATCAATAGTATTGCCGGTGACCTGCATGCTGATATCGCCCTTGAAGATGGAGATGGTGTCAGTGCTGACCAGTTTTAATTTAACCAGGTCAGCGTAATCGATCTGTGTATGGAAATCGAGCTGCATGTCCTTTTTGGCCAGGTTGACCGATCCGTCAAAATCCATGAACAGGTTTGGGTCATTGACAATCAGACTGCCCTCAAAAATCGGTTTGCGGAACTTGCCGTCAATCTGGATGTTGGTAAATCCATAGCCGTTGTACCAAATGCGGTACACATCGCCCGTAAGTGTGGTATTCAGGTATCTTTCGTCAAAGCCCTCACCGTCAATATCCACATTGAGCGACACTTTGCCCAAATCGGCGCGGCCCATAAAACGGCCAAGGTCAAACTGCTCCATGATCACATAGCCGGTGTACGAGGCGCGGTCAATATTGTTAATGTTGGAAATTTTCAAATCAGACTGCACATTGCCCAATGCGGTTGACATATAAAAATCGGCAGCGAGCGCCTTGGCAGTAACCTCGGCCTTTCCGCGCAGGTTGAATTTGCCGAGTTTCTTCATCGAGGTCGGCAGCCTTTTGCCAAGGATATTTGGCAAAAGCCCCACCAGCGACTGGTAGTCCGATGACAGATTTTTGAAGTCCCCCGCAATTTTGAATGACTGGTCTTCCTTTGCAAGCAGGTTCACAAAACGCACATCGCCCCTGATTTGCGAATGGTCCATGGAAAGGTCAAGCGCAGTGGCGGTAAAATCATTGAGCGTTCCTTTCAGATGGGATTTAAGCTCGAAAGTTCGGTCCCGGCCCAGTTCGCCGTAAAAGTAACGGATGTCATCGGTGTTGATAAATCCATGATCCACCCTGATGTCAAAACGCACCTTGTTGTTGAAGTCCTGAAAGTCCTCGCGCTGGTAAAGCAATGCAACGTCGCCCTGGAGTTTGGAATGCCGCGTGGTCAGGTCCAGGTCGCGCAGCAGTATATTTTTTTTGGTATAGGTAAACCCCGCCCTGAGGTTGTGCACTTCAAGGCCCCGGTGGTGCATGAACGACATTTTGCGGATCCCCATGGTAATGTCCGGGCCGTAAAGACGCATCTTTTCAAGGTCGGCATTCAGGCCGTAAACCTCGAATGTTTTGGGTTCCGACAAGTTCAGGTCATACATGGCGAACCGGCCACCCTGCACCTCGACCGTGCTGGCTTCCAGCAGGAAAGGCTTTGTGGATGGTTTCCCTGAATCAAAAAGCGCCACGAAGCGGTCCAGGTTCGAATCAGATTCGCCTTTGTAAATCTTGACCTTCATGTAGATGTTGTTCGCGCGGATGTCGCCAAAGAGAAGATCGCCGCCATATAAGCGCTTGAAGCTAAGAATATTGGTGTGTATCCGCTTGGCAAAAATAAGGGTGTCTTGGTGGTGGTCACGGATCATCACTTCTCGAAAGCGCACCCCTCCGTAAGGGGTCAGGGCAACCTTGCCGACGGTGATATCGGTGCCGAAATCGCGGTTGATCCTCTCAGTGACATAACTGCCCAATCGGGTTTGGACCGCCGGGATTGAAAGGGCAATCGCGAGCAGGAGCAAGAGCAAAATGAGCCCCAAGAGGGATCGCAGTACGATTTTCCTAAACCTTTTGATAGCTGCTGATTAAGTTACCTTTAAATTTACCGTAAATTGGCCTGCCTGCCCAAAAAAATGAATATTTTTGCCGTGCCGTAAATGTATGCATTTTGGCGGCATTCCCCTTAATTAAATACTAAATTATGGCTGACGGGAATATCCGCATCCTGGCTTTGGAAAGCTCCTGCGACGACACCGCCGCGGCCGTTCTAGAGAACGATAAAGTGCTGTCAAATGTTGTGGCAGGCCAGGCCGTACATCGTGAATTTGGAGGTGTTGTCCCTGAACTTGCCTCGCGCGCCCATCAGCAAAACATTGTACCGGTGGTGGCTACGGCACTCGCGCGGGCCGGGCTCGGTTTCAGTAACCTGGATGCGATTGCCTTTACGCAGGGCCCTGGACTTATGGGTTCACTGCTGGTAGGTGCGTCGTACGCGAAATCGGCAGCCCTGTCGCTCGGCATCCCCCTGATTGCGGTAAATCACATGCAGGCGCACATTCTGGCGCATTTTATAGATGAGCCCGGTTTTGAAAAACCCGAATTCCCTTTTTTGGCCCTGACCATCAGCGGCGGGCACACCCAGATTGTGCGCGTCGACAATTTTTTCCAGATGGAAGTCATTGGGCAGACCACTGATGATGCCGTGGGCGAGGCATTTGACAAGACAGCCAAGATATTGGGGCTTCCGTATCCCGGCGGGCCATTGGTGGACAAACACGCCCAGCAGGGCAATCCGCTAGCCTTTGTTTTTCCCAAGCCGCGTATTCCTGGGTTGGATTTTAGTTTTTCAGGGCTCAAGACCTCCATCCTGTATTTCGTGCAACGGCAAACGCAGGCCGATGCGCGGTTCGTCGAATTTCACATCGATGATATTTGCGCCTCGGTACAGCATACCATTATTGAAATCTTGATGGAAAAGCTGCGGGAAGCAGTAAAGATTACCGGCATCAACCGGGTGGCCATTGGCGGCGGGGTCTCGGCAAATTCGGGAATACGGAAAGCCCTGACTGATGCGCGTGAGCGGTTTGGCTGGTCCACATTTATCCCTAAATTTGAATACACGACCGACAACGCGGCAATGATCGGCATTACCGCTTATTACAAATTCCGCGAAGGAGTTTTTGAGGACGCTTCGGTCACTTCGCGCGCCAGAATCCATTTTTGATGCAACTTTTTTATAATCCCGACATAACCGCCAACAGCCCTGAATTTTCATTTGACCGTGATGAAAGCCGGCACATTGTCAAGGTATTGCGAAAATCGGTGGGTGATTCGGTTTATGTGACCGATGGTAAAGGCGCGGTTTTTCATACCGAAATTATATCGGCAGCCGAACATCGATGCACGGTAAGGATCGTCGGCACCACGCTTGAGCCCCGGTCGGATTTTGAACTCCACGTTGCTGTTGCGCCCACAAAAATGATTGACAGATTTGAGTGGTTCCTTGAAAAAGCCACCGAACTTGGCGCGACACGCATCACCCCTCTAATTTGTGATCGGTCGGAACGAAAAACCCTCAAGACCGAGCGGCTTGAAAAAATCGTGCAATCGGCAATGAAACAATCGTTGCGCGCCTGGTTGCCCGTGCTGGACCAACCGATGGCTTTTGGGGATTTCATCGGATTGCAAACCAAAGGGATCAAATTGATCCTGCATTGCGAAGAGAACGACAGGAAATCGCTGAAGTCGGTGTTGAAACCGGGCCTTGATGTTGTCTTTCTAATTGGTCCCGAAGGAGATTTTACATCTAAGGAAATTAACAAAGCGTTGGAAAAAGGGTATATTGCCGCGACGTTGGGCACAAACCGCCTTCGGACTGAAACCGCAGCCGTTGCAGCCGTGCACGCGGCCACCTTTATTAATGAACCATGAAAAAGTTGCTGCTGATATTTTTGCTGGTCCCGGCCATTTTCCAAGCGCAGGAAATTGCGCTGCTCAAGTATAATGGCGGTGGCGACTGGTATGCAAATCCTACATCGCTTCCCAACCTGATCAAATACTGCAACAGCACGATTCAAACCCGGATCAAGGCCCGGCCCGCTACAGTTGAACCTTCAAGCCCTGATGTTTTTGCCTATCCAATGCTGCACATGACAGGTCACGGCAATGTGGTATTCAGCGACGCCGATTTGCTCAACCTTAGGCAGTACATGCTTTCGGGTGGATTTTTGCACATCGACGACAACTACGGGATGGACCAATACGTGCGTCGGGAAATCAAAAGGCTTTTCCCTGACCGCGACATGGTGGAACTTCCGTCATCGCATGCCATTTTCCAGAAACCCAACCTCTTCCCTTCCGGCCTGCCCAAAATTCACGAACATGACGGAAAACGTCCTCAGGCATTTGGACTGATGGAAAAAGGGCGGCTAATGCTGCTTTATACTTATGAAACTGATCTGGGCGATGGATGGGAAGATGCCGAAGTAAACAACAATCCGGCCGAAGTGCGCGAGAAGGCCTTGAAAATGGGCGCAAACATCATCTATCACATCTTCAACAATTAATTCGAATGCCGGCGCGATCTTGAGAACGGTTCGCCCGGCCGTAAGGGATAAAATTTTAATCTGATAGAGGCGCTTCGGCGTCATTTTTATTTGAAACTGTGTAAAGCGGGTGGCAAACCCTGTAACATCCCTTGCCCGGGAAATGCTTAGTTTTATTAAAAACTTTATATCATGGAAGATAAAAGCCTTTACGAAGACAAAAAGCGCGACGAGCAAAAAGTGGATATTTCCAGTGTAGACAGTCCGGTCAATACGCCGTCGCATACCAGTCCCGATGAATCCCTGACGCGTGATGAAAGCGCGGATACAGATCCCAACGATGTACCCAACAAGGCATCGTTTGACAAAAACCGCAACGATCGAACCCGGTTTGACGGTGAGATCGGAATCTAGAAAGCCTCATTGGAGGCTTTTATCTTTTTAGGGAGAAGTTGCTCCGGAAGGTCTTCGCCTTTGAATCTTCATAATAGTCAACGCTAAACCAGTAATCAGTAGATGGCAGTGGCTTTCCGTTGTAGGTTCCGTCCCAGCCCGGGCCGTTTGGCGCTATTTGTTTGATCAGCTTTCCGTATCGGTCAAAAATATAAATCCGCGCTGCGTCAGGCAAGCCGTTGATGGTCCAGGTATCATGGATATTATCGCCGTTGGGAGTGAAATAAGCTGGGTATCCGATAACCTGAATCCCGCTTGCCTTTAAAGGAAGGGAACAGCCGTTGGCATCATAGACCGTTACGGTGTGCTCGCCCTGAGGTACGTTTTGAAAAACATTGGAAGGTTGTAACGGCCCGTTGTCCAACTGATAAAGGTAATTGCCTGGATCAGTTGCCAGCACGGTGATGATCCCATTGTTGGCAAAGGCAGGGGAAACCGTGTAATCGATTGCAATCAAGGTTTCCTGATTAACCGTAACCTGGATGGTTTGAGGCACGGCGCAATCACCCGTATCTGGCGTAAATACATACGCTGCCGATGCGGTATTGTTGATCGATGCCGGTGACCAACTTCCCTGGACGCCATTTGGCGAGGTTGGCGGAAGCATTGGTGGAGATGCCCCAACGCAAATGGATATGTCTTCAAATCCCGGATCCTGGGGCGGCGTGACAGTTATGTTCAAAAGTGCGATATCGGCGCACTGGCCCGGGTCGGGAGTAAATGTATATTGATCAGATGTGGAATTGCTTACCGTGGCCGGAGACCACGTTCCCGTAAAGCCATCAATTGAAGTAGTGGGCAATACAGGCGCGGCAGAACCTTCACAAAACGGTGCTATTAGCGCAAACTGCGGGACCGGCCTGGGAGTAATCTGGATGGTCAGGGTCTGCTGGTCAGCACATTCAGTAGATAGCGGGATAAAGGTGTATGTAGTAGTCGCCATGTTATTGATCGGCAGATTCCAGGTCCCCTGCACCCCGTTGGGCGAAGTAGTGGGCAGCGGAGCAATTGCCGTCCCTGCACAATAAGGCCCCAATGGCGGAAAATCGGGCGTGATCCGGGGTTCAACGGTAACAGCCATGATATGCGATGAAGCATTGATGCATTGTCCCCCCGTCGCATTAAAGGTGTAATTCGTTGTACCTGTTACTGAAGTGTCGATCACCGATGGCGTCCATGTTCCGGTGATGCCTTGCGGCGATGTAGTTTGCAGCGGTGGCGGAGTATTTCCCTGGCAAATGCTTAGGACAGGCGAAAAGTCAATTGTTTTGCGCGGATTTACCGTAATTGTCAGGTTTTGCGGGTTTGCGCAAGGGGTTGACGGTGTAAAAACGTGGGTGGTGGTAGCAGCCACCGTTGTATTTACCGTTGCGGGTGACCAGGAGCCGGTTATTCCGTTAGGCGATACCGAAGGAAGCGCATACGGGGGCACCTCATTTTGGCAAAGTGGCGCGACGGATGCGAAATTCGGGGTTTGCGAAGGGTTAACCGTTACCGTCATCGTTGTGGATGATGAACATGAACCGGTCGGCGTAAAGGTGTATAGCGTGGTTGCGTTTGGATTGAACGCCGGGCTCCAGGTCCCGGTGATCCCATTATTGGATGTTGTGGGCAATGTGACATTGGTACCGGAACAAACAGGCGGCTGTTGAGTGAACACCGGCGTGGCTACCGATTGTACAACAACCGGAAGTGAAACAGTACCCGGGGCAGCGCACTGGCCGGAATTGGGAGTAAAAATATAATTGGTAGTTCCCACCGATGCGGTCGAAATAGGCACGTTCCAGGTGCCGGTAATTCCATTTGTGGAGGTTGTGGGCAACGCAGGCGGAGTCGAATTCTGGCAAAGCGGCCCAATTGGCGCAAAGACAGGGACCGTTGCCGGTGTAATGACGATGTTCTGCGTAAAGGTTGTTGCGCAGGCGTTTACGGGTGAAAAAACATACGCCGTGGTTCCGCTGACCGAAGTGTCAATAGTTGCCGGGCTCCACGTGCCTACAACACCGTTCGCTGATGTGGTGGGTAATGCCGGTGGCGTCGACCCCTGGCAGATCGGTGCAATAGGCGCGAATTGCGTGGTGGTCGTAGTAATGCATTCAGAGGTACAGGTAACGGTTTTTGGAGGTGTACAGATCCCGACCCACGTCAGGGTGAAGGTCACCGACTGCCCTGGCTGCAACCCCGTTACAGTGAAATTTGAAGGAGCGACGTGGGTTCCCGTGATTGGCGGGCCGCCATCGATAGTATAGGAATAAGCGAAATACAATTGCGGCGGAACCGAATTATTGAAATCTATCGACACCGAGTTCGGAGTTGTATTTGGGCTTGCCGCATCGCAAAAAAGCACTGGTGCTGTAGTGGCAGGTACATTGACAATAACCGATACCGGCTGGATAACAGAACATCCGGGCGATGTCTCGGCTTTGATATAATATGTCCCTGAAACGGCTATTGCCGCAGGATTGGCCAGCGGTGTGGTGGCCGTCGCATTGGTCCAGTAGGACAAAGTCCCTGTGCTTCCCGGTGTAACCGATGGCGCGGTAATGTTCACGGTATTGGGTTGGCAGACATCCGGGGGATTTACAACATTTAGTACCGGAGGTGCAGTGACGGTCAGGCTAAAAGTTTTTACCGCCGGCGTGCAGGGCGGCCCTGCCGGGTTATTGGTGGTCAGGGTAATGGTGACGATGTTGCCATTGTCAGCCGCGCTTGGAATGTAAGAAAAATTAAAGGGCGATACGGCCACGGTGCCCGACGAAAGCGTCCCCGAACCATTGTGACTCAGTGTCACGCTGGTCGCGCCTCCCCCAAAAGTATTTCCCGGGACATTGATAGCGCTGCCGTAGCATTGTGTCGCCGAGGTGAATCCAAGGTTAAGTGTGGGGCATTGCGCCAACGAGGGCACGGAGGCCAGCAACAGCAAAACGATCAGCCAGGGCCTTGCAATCAAAAGTAATGCTCCTCTCATTTTATAAAGATTTGTTGGCCGAAACTTTTGTAAATGTAAAAAAAATCAGAGATGATTGAACACGGGCTCGGTTGACAAAATTATAGCCTAAAATTCTTTGTAGTTTGCCGGCCAGGGATCAATAAGCCAGCAACTGTTCAAGAGCCTGCTGAAACCTTCCTTTTGCCAGATACTGGTCTTCAAGAGCTTTGGTAAATGGAATCGGGGTGTCCAGGCTTGCAACGCGTTTGACCGGGCCGTCGAGATACTCGAAACAATCTTCCATGATCATCGCCGAAATATCGCTGGCAATTCCGCCAAACATTGAATCTTCCTGTACAATGATGCATTTGCTGGTCTTTTTGACCGATGCGTAAACCGTTTCCTTGTCCAATGGCTGCAATGTCCGAAGATCGATCAAATCGGCCGAAATTTCCGGATTCAGGTCCAGTGTTTCCAATGCCCAGTGCACCGAGGCGCCAAAAGCGATGATGGTGACATCCTTTCCTTGGCGAAGCAATTTTGCCTTGCCGAGTTCAATGGTGTAATAGTCCGATGGCACGTCCTGGTAAATACTTCGGTACAAGAGTTTGTGTTCAAAATACATGACAGGGTTCGGATCATTGATCGAAGCGTTCAAAAGCCCTTTCGCATCATACGGAAATGCGGGATAAACCACCTTTAACCCCGGAGTTTTGGTAAACCAGGCCTCATTGGTCTGGGAATGGAAAGGCCCGGCCTGGGTCCCGCCACCACAGGGCATCCGCACCACCACATCGGCGTGTTCATTCCAACGGTAATGCACTTTTGCCAGGTAATTGACAATGGGATTAAAGCCAGTGGAGACAAAATCGGCAAACTGCATCTCAACAATGGCCTTATAACCGTTTATTGAAAGACCCATTCCCGCCGAA
The DNA here is from genome assembly GCA_023437485.1 of Bacteroidota bacterium. Lineage (GTDB taxonomy): Bacteria > Bacteroidota > Bacteroidia > Flavobacteriales > Flavobacteriaceae > Flavobacterium. The sequence continues at coordinate 5,559 of JAEZGB010000150.1, read as the reverse complement.
ACCACAGCCGATTCACATATTGGGGTATTGATGACGCGCTCCTTGCCGAATTCTTTGACAAAACCATCGGTGATCTTGAAGGCCCCGCCGTATTCGGCAATGTCCTGGCCCATGATGACCAGGTTGTCATGACGCTGCATCGATTCGCGTAATGCATTGGATACCGCGTCAATAAAGCGGATGTTCTGCACCTGAGATTTAGGTTCGAAGTGTTCGAATTCATAGGGTTTGTAAACATCGCCCACCTCCTGTTCCAAACTGGCCACTATCTCAGGCTCGGCGTTGGCAATGGCCAGGTGCTGGTCAATTTCGGTCTTGATGATGTTTCGCCACTCCTCGTCCTGCTTGGGGTCCAGCACACCCTCTTTGAGCAGGAAGCGCCTGAAGTTGTCCACAGGGTCTTTCTCGGCCCACATATCCATGAGTTCCTGCGGAACATACTTGGTCCCGCTGGCCTCTTCATGGCCGCGCATGCGGAAGGTCTTGAATTCAATGAGCACCGGGCGGGGATTCTCGCGCACTGAATCGACAATATTGGAAACTTCACTGTAAACTTCAAGGATGTTGTTGCCATCCAGTACGTGAGCTTCCATGCCATAACCCACGCCCTTGTCGGCCAGGTTTTCGCAGCGGTATTGTTCATTGGTGGGGGTCGAAAGGCCGTAGCCGTTGTTTTCGATCACAAAAAGCACGGGCAGGTCCCAAACCGAGGCAATGTTGAGCGCCTCATGGAAGTCGCCCTCGCTGGTGGCGCCCTCACCGGTAAAAACCGCGGTCACCTTGCCGTTCTTCTTTAATTTATTGGCCAGGGCGATCCCGTCGGCGACACCGAGTTGCGGCCCGAGATGCGAAATCATTCCAATAATCTTGAATTCCTGTGTCCCGAAGTGGAACGAACGGTCGCGGCCCTTGGTAAACCCGGAGGCTTTGCCCTGCCACTGCGCAAACAGCCGGCTGAGCGGAATGTCGCGGCCGGTGAAAACTCCCAGGTTGCGGTGCATGGGAAGGATGTATTCGTCTTTTTCGAGGACGGCGGTGATTCCAACCGAGATGGCCTCCTGCCCGATTCCGGAAAACCACTTGGAAACCTTGCCCTGACGGATCAGGATGAGCATTTTCTCTTCGATCAGCCGTGGCTTGAGCAACCGTTTATAGAGTTCGAGCAATTTTTCGTCCGAAAGTCCTCGTCTTTCAAAATTCATTATGGTGGGCGTTAGTGCCGTCAAAAGTAAGAAAATTTAACATCCAATGACAAAATTTAGACTGATGTGCAGCCCGGATCGCAGCGACCCGAGGCCAGAGGCCGAATTGGCGAAGCACATCCTTTTGCCGGCCGAAGGCGGCGTAAAAGATATAGCGGAGAGCCGGAATTGTCTGCCCTGAACCCGGCGATCAGAGGCGGTCCTATTGTTGATAACTTTTAAAAATCCAATCCTTTTTTATTATATACATTTGTATTTGCAAGGCCTGAGCACTTTCAGGTTATTAACAAAACTATTTTTATGCAGAACATTCCCAGTGTTGACTTGCGTGATTTCCTTTCGGGTGACCCGGAACGTAAACAAAAATTTGTAAATGAAATCGGAAAGGCCTACGAAGACATAGGTTTCGTGGCATTGAAAGGTCATTTTTTGGATGACCAACTTGTGGATACGCTTTATGCGGAGGTAAGGAACTTTTTTAGCCTGCCGCTGGAGACCAAGAAAAAATACGAGATTCCCGGAATTGGCGGGCAGCGTGGCTATGTTTCCTTTGGGAAGGAGCATGCCAAGGGGCGCTCGGCGGGCGATTTAAAGGAATTCTGGCATTTTGGCCAGTACGTGGAAAACGATCCCGCGCTTGAGGCCGAATATCCGGCGAATGTAACGGTGGATGAACTGCCGAAATTCAACGAAGTGGGCCGCGAGGCATACAAGATGCTGGAGAAAACCGGCGTTTACGTGTTGCGCGCACTGGCGCTTTTCCTTGGGCTGGACGAGAATTATTTTGACGATTACGTCAAGAACGGCAACAGCATCCTTCGGCCGATCCACTACCCTCCCATCACCGACGAACCTGCCGACGGCGCCGTACGTGCCGCAGCACATGGCGACATCAACCTGATTACGCTTTTGATGGGCGCGCAAGGGAAAGGCCTTCAGGTGATGAACCACGACGGCGAATGGATTGACGCCATTGCCGAGCCGGACGAACTGGTGATTAACGTGGGCGACATGCTTTCCCGCCACACCAATAACCGCCTGAAATCGACGATCCACCAGGTGGTGAACCCGCCGCGTGAGCTTTGGGGAACTTCCAGGTATTCGATTCCGTTTTTCATGCATCCCATCAGCGATATGCCGCTGAATTGTTTGGAGAATTGCATCGACAAAGACCACCCCAAGCAGTATGACGACATCACGGCCGGCGAGTTCCTGCACGAGCGCCTTGTTGACCTTGGCCTGATCAAGAAATAATTGAAACTATAGATTTGGAAAAGAGGCACCGGTGTAAAAATCGGTGTCTTTTTAATTTTAGAAATGGCAAAGAAACTAAACAGCCTTGATGACCTGGGCGGGTTTGTATTTTCCACCAACAGGGATTTTGACCTTGGTGGCAATGACGAATCTACCGAAACGCTGCCTCCCGGAAAACAACGGCTCGAGGCTCACCTTGACAAGAAGAACCGGGGCGGCAAAATCGCGACCGTGATTGTGGGCTTCCAGGGTTCGGACGACGATTTGAAGACGCTGGGCAAGATGCTTAAGACCAAGTGCGGCGTGGGCGGTTCGGCCAAGGACGGCGAGATCATCATACAGGGGAATTTTAGAGATAAGGTGATGGAGATACTGAAGGCTGAAGGGTATCAGGTGAAGCGGGTTGGTGGATAGCGCCTTCAAATGTCGAATGTCGAATGACGAATGACGAACGAGCGTCCTAAGAATCAGATATCAAAAAATTAAATACCTAATTTTACCTTCATTTGACATTTGACATTCGTCATTCGACAAAGACGTAATTTGCCAACTTTAAAACTATTCGTTTCTTTAAAGCTTCGTTCGATACTGGACATTCGATATTCGATGTGAAGCGAGTCGGCGGATAGCAATTTCAAAGACGAACGACGAACGACGAACAAGCCTCCTAAGAATCCGATATCAAAAAATTTAAAAACCTAATTTTACCTTCATTTGACATTCGACAAAGTCGTAATTTGCCAACTTTAAAACTATTCGTTTCTTTAAAGCTTAGTTCGACATTCGACGTTCGACAATCGACAAAATGCTCAAAGAAATTGAAAACATCAGTATAGTAATCAGTACCTAACTATGATCAAATCATCCGAACTCATCCTTAACCCCGACGGCAGCGTTTACCACCTGAACCTGCTGCCTGAGCATATCGCCAATGAGATCATTTTTGTGGGTGACCAGAACCGTGTTGAAAAAATTACCCAATTTTTTGACGATATCGAATTCTCAACTCAAAAGCGCGAATTCAAGACCCAGACCGGCACCTACAAAGGCAAGCGCCTTACGGTGATGTCCACGGGGATCGGGCCCGACAACATTGACATTGTGATGAACGAGCTCGATGCGCTGGTGAACATCGACCTTAAAACACGTCAGCCTAAGGAGGAACTCACCTCGTTAAACATTGTCAGGATCGGGACCTCCGGATCGCTGCAGGCCGATATTCCGGTCGATTCGTTTGTGATGTCTTCGCACGGGCTTGGATTGGACAACATGCTCCGCTCCTACCGCATTGATGAGATCAGCGATAAAGAAATAGAAGAAGCTTTTATTGCGCACACTTCGTGGGATATGCTCAAGGGAAGGCCTTACTGTATCTCGTGTTCACAGCAGCTTTTTGACCGGATTCTCACCGATCGCATGCATTTTGGGATAACCGGGACGGCCGGTGGGTTTTACGGTCCGCAGGGCCGCGTGCTAAGGCTGGAAATCAGCGATCCGGAACTAAACGGGAAGATGGACAGTTTCAAATTCGGCGATTACCGTATCACGAACCTCGAAATGGAAACCGGCGCGATATACGGTTTGGCGAAACTCCTTGGCCACCACGCGCTTTCGCTCAACGCGATCATTGCCAACAGGGCTAACGGAACTTTTAGCGATGACCCATACAAGGCTGTGGATGAGCTGATTGCGTTTACCCTGGATAGATTGGCCGAAAGACCGTAATTTTTCCGGAGAAAAACCACTAACTTTATAAAGCTGCAATCTTAGGTTATCAACCCGAGGCATTTGAACTTAAGAGGAGAGCCGATGGCTGTCCCGTACTTAAGATACAATTTTCACAAATTGTGTGAAGCGCAGCGCAAAAACCTTTGAGGCTTTTTGCCTCTTTATCTTTTTCAAATGAAGACCATCCGTGTGGCCGGTGTTCCCGAGCACTTCAATTATCCCTGGAAATCACTTATCGCATCCGGTGCCTTTGACCGTGAGGGCCTGCTTGTGCAATGGACCGATGTGCCCCAGGGAACCGGGCGGATGTGCGATATGCTCCGAAGCGGTGAAACTGATCTGGCCGTTATCCTGACCGAGGGCATTGTACGTGACATTGCAAACGGAAACCCCTCATGCATCTTGCAGGAATATGTTTCCACTCCACTGCTTTGGGGAATCCATGTTGCAGCAGGTTCGCCTTATCGGTCGATTGAAGACCTGCGTGGAAAAACCGTTGCCATCAGCCGCATGGGATCCGGGTCGCATTTGATGGCGGTGGTGCATGCTTCATCAATGGGATGGGATACTTCGGCGATGAAATTCGAGATTGTGGAAACCATTGACGGAGCAATCGAGGCGCTAACATCAGGCCGCGCCGATTATTTCATGTGGGAACGCTTCATGACCAAGCCGTTGGTTGACAAAGGGGTATTCAGGCACTTGGGCGACTCTCCCACTCCCTGGCCCTGCTTTGTTCTGGCGGCTCGTCGTGAATTTGTGCATCAATGCGGTGGCGATATGGACACGATGCTTGCGATACTGAACCGGTACACTTCAAATTTCCGCACCGATCCAAACCTGGCGGGAGCTATTGCCCAAATCATGGGGCTTAAGACCGGCGATGTTGAAAGTTGGCTTGAGCTCACGCAATGGAGCGCGCAACCTGCATCGGAAGAGATGTTAAACAATGTGCAAAATCATCTTTTGCAGCTTTCGCTTATCCATAAAAAAGCTACTTTTACCCAACTTACATGCGCAGCCGCAAGGTGTAAAGATGGAGAACCGTGAAATTACGTTTGCCGCGATACAACAAAGGCTTCGGCTACAGAAACCCTGGGATTCAGTAATCATCACGGCGTTAAGCATCCTGACGGCCATTCCCATCTTCCTTATCGCCCATCAGAATTTCATTGAACTCGACTGGTATTTCCAATTTGACCGGATCCTGATTTTTCTGGTCATTCTTTCGCTGCTCTACATCATTTTTTATTACCTGCGTGCCGTGATTATCGCCTGTATCATCTTTTTCGTGGTGATGTTGCTCTACGGGAGTACTTTTGGCCAATACGGCTTTTTCCAGGTTTACGACGATTACCGCGCCATGATCTATACC
>JAEZGB010000132.1 GCA_023437485.1 Bacteroidota bacterium | reverse complement strand
TTATTCCATTGTCGATTTTACCGTCGTTCGACATTCGTCATTGGACATTTGTCATCAAATAGATTCGAAGAATCAATTTGCATTCTTAATCCAATCATACCCTTTCTCCTCCAACTCATAAGCCAGTTCCTTGCCACCTGACTTTACGATTCGGCCGTTGTAAAGTACGTGGACAAAATCGGGGACAATATAGTCCAGAAGGCGCTGGTAGTGCGTGATGACCACCACCGCGTTTTTGTCGCTCTTTAGTTTATTGACGCCGTTTGCCACGATGCGCAGCGCGTCGATGTCAAGGCCTGAATCAGTTTCATCAAGGATCGCCAGCTTGGGCTCGAGCATTGCCATCTGGAAGATCTCGTTGCGCTTTTTTTCACCGCCGGAGAAGCCTTCGTTAAGCGAGCGCGACATGAACTTGCGGTCAATTTCCAAAAGTTCCGATTTTTCGCGGATGAGCTTGAGCATCTCGTTGGCAGGCATTTCGTCCTGACCTTTGGCTTTGCGGCTCTCGTTAATCGCGGTTTTCATGAAATTGGTCACTGATACGCCCGGAATCTCAACCGGATATTGGAACGAAAGGAACACGCCTTTGTGAGCGCGTTCTTCGGGAGCCAGTTCAGACAGGTCCTCGCCTTCAAGAAAGATTTCGCCCTGGGTCACTTCATAATTCTCGTTCCCGGCAATTACCGCCGAGAGCGTACTTTTCCCGGAACCGTTCGGCCCCATAATCGCGTGGACTTCGCCCGCTTTAACTTCCAGGTCAATCCCCTTTAAGATATCCTTGCCTTCAATGCCGGCATGCAGGTTTTTGATTGATAACATGTTATTTATTTGAAGATTTGAAAATTAAGATTTGAAGATTGAGCTGCCGCTAACTTCTTTCGAGTTTTCAAATCCATTAATTAATTAAGACTATTATTACTACTTCCAGTTGTTTTTCAAGAGGTAAGCTGACGATTACCGCAAACCCATTTTCAAATTTTCAAATTGGCTAATTTTCAAATTATCCCACCGACCCTTCCAACGAAATCTCCAACAACTTCTGCGCCTCTACGGCGAATTCCATTGGGAGTTTATTGAGGACTTCTTTTGAAAAACCGTTGACGATCAGGGCGATGGCCTTCTCGGTTGGGATTCCGCGCTGGTTGCAATAGAACACCTGGTCTTCACCGATTTTACTGGTCGTGGCCTCGTGTTCGATTTTTGCCGACGGGTTTTTTGATTCAATATAGGGGAAGGTGTGCGCCCCGCAATTATTGCCCATCAGCAACGAATCGCATTGCGAAAAGTTTCGAGCGTTGTCGGCACGAGATGAAATTTGGACGAGTCCACGGTAACTGTTTTGCGATTTTCCCGCCGAAATTCCTTTTGAAATAATCGTCGATTTTGTGTTCTTGCCCAGGTGGATCATCTTGGTTCCCGTATCGGCCTGCTGGAAATTGTTGGTCACGGCGATGGAATAGAATTCCCCCACCGAATTATCGCCTTTGAGCACGCAGGAAGGATATTTCCACGTAATGGCCGAACCAGTTTCAACCTGCGTCCAGGATATTTTGGCGTTTTTTTCGCAAAGCCCGCGCTTGGTCACAAAGTTGTAAACCCCGCCCTTGCCTTCTTTGTTTCCGGGATACCAGTTCTGAACTGTTGAGTATTTGATTTCGGCATCGTCTAGCGCGATGAGCTCCACAACCGCTGCATGCAACTGATTCTCGTCGCGGCTCGGGGCCGTGCAGCCTTCAAGATACGACACATAGCTGCCTTCGTCGGCGATTACCAGTGTTCTTTCAAACTGGCCTGTCCCGGCTTGGTTGATGCGGAAATAGGTTGAAAGTTCCATTGGGCAGCGAACACCTTTTGGAATGTAGCAGAACGAACCGTCAGAGAAAACCGCCGAGTTCAGTGCCGCGTAAAAATTGTCCTTTTGTGGCACGACGGTTCCGAGATATTTTCGGACAAGATCCGGATAGTCCTGGATGGCTTCGGAAATCGGGCAAAAAATAATTCCCTTCTCGCCCAGCGTTTTCTTGAACGTAGTGGCCACCGATACTGAATCGACCACGATATCCATCGCTACACCGGCAAGTTTCTTTTGCTCGTCGATGGAGATCCCGAGTTTTTTGAAGGTCTCCAAAAGTTCCGGGTCAACCTCATCAAGGCTGGCGTATTTGTCCTTCTTCTTTGGCGCCGAATAATACGAAATGGCCTGGAAATCGGGTTTATCGTAGTGGATGTTGGCCCACTCGGGTTCAATCATTTCCTTCCATGCCCTGAAAGCCTCAAGCCTCCAATCCGTCATCCATTCGGGTTCGCCCTTTTTAAGGGAAATCGCCCGGACAATGTCTTCATTAAGGCCAATGGGAAATGTTTCTGATTCTATATCAGTATAAAAACCGTATTCGTACTCCTTGGTTTCGAGTTCGATTTTAAGTTCTTCTTCGGTGTATTTTGACATTTTTTTTGTCTAATGTCCAATGTCGAATGTCAAACGAGTCCTCTCAAATGACACTGCTGGACAGTTGTTGTATTTAAGTTTTAACGAACAGAAATCATCTGGTTTCCATCATTCTGGCTTTGTCGAATGTCCAATTTCGAACGAGACCTTTTATGTAACAGTTGCGGCCAGTTGATGTTTTTAAATCCTTCGGATGATGACGCATCCGGTCTTAATATTGTTTGTTCCGATGCCAGTCATTCGACATTCGTCGTTCGTCATTCGTCACAAAGAAAACGACTCCCCGCACCCACAAGTCCTGTTTGCATTGGGGTTGTTAAAAACAAAGCCTTTGCCGTTAAGACCGCCTGAAAATTCCAGGACTGTGCCGGCCAGGTAAAGGAAACTCTTTTTTTCCACGGCGATCTTGATATCGTTATCGGCAAAAACCTTGTCGGTCTCGCCGGTTTCCCTGTCAAATTTCAGTTCGTACGACAGCCCTGAACAACCTCCGCTCTTTACGCCCACGCGAACAAAATCATTGACGGGGTCAAATCCTTCTTCAGTCATCAGGCTGACGATTTTTTTGCGCGCCGATTCTGACACTTTGATCATGCTTATATAGATTTTGTCTAAATTAACGGCAAAGATACGTCAATAATCGCTCTTTCACGAATGGGGTAACATTTTTCTAACGAATCGAATTATAGCCAAACCCTATGGAAAAATGACCGAAATGCTTATTTTGCAGGACTATTTAATTTTATGAAACTATATCCGATTGAAGCGGGAAATTTCAAGCTTGACGGCGGGGCGATGTTTGGTGTGGTTCCCAAGACCCTCTGGAACAAAACCAATCCCGCCGACGCAAACAACCTGATTGACATTGCAGCACGATGCCTTTTGATCGAAGACGGCAACCGCCTGATTTTGATCGACACGGGAATGGGCGACAAGCAATCGGAAAAATTCTTTGGCTATTACTCCCTATGGGGAAGCCATTCATTGGACAATTCACTGGCCCAAGCAGGCTTTTCGCGCGACGATGTGACCGATGTGTTCATGACGCACCTGCATTTTGACCATTGCGGCGGAAGCATAATCTGGAACAAAGACCGCACGGGTTACGAACCCGCCTTCAAAAACGCGAAATTCTGGAGCAATGAAGACCACTGGAACTGGGCCGTTAAGCCTAATGCGCGGGAAAAAGCATCGTTTTTGCCCGAAAACATTTTGCCCATGCAGGAAAGCGGCCAAATGAATTTTATCGCCAAGCCACAAGGCGATACGCTTCGCAGTTCCGAACTGGGCTTTGATATATTTTTTGCCGACGGGCACACCGACAAGATGATGATCCCGAAGATTAAATTCGGCGACAAAACCATCTGCTTTATGGCCGACCTGCTGCCCACCGCGGGCCACCTTCCGCTTCCCTACGTGATGGGTTATGACACACGCCCGCTTTTGACACTTCCGGAAAAGGCAAGATTTTTGGAAGAAGCTGCCGCCAATAACTACTTCCTTTTTCTTGAACACGATGCGCACAATCCAATAATCACCGTCGAAATGACTGAAAAAGGCGTGAGGCTCAAGGAAGTATTTACCTGTGACCAGGTCCTAAGATAACGTTAATCAAAAAATTGGCTGTAACAAATCACAATACTTTAGACCAATTTTCAAAATTTTAAACACCTGTACAAAATGAATATGTTCAAAAAAATCATGCTGGGCGCCGTGGTGCTGCTCGCATTTTCAGCATCGGCACAAAAGACGCCTGCATCAAGCCTTAGTGGATTAACCGCAAAAAAAGGCCAGTTTTCTGAAACCCAGCTTCAGCGTTGGAGCCACCTTGACCTGGCTACCGATACCATCCCCGGCATGAGCGTTGACCGGGCACATGAATTCCTTAAAAACAAAAAGGGAACAAAGGTGATCGTCGGCGTAATTGACTCTGGAGTCGATATCGAGCATGAAGACCTTAAAGATGTGATCTGGACAAATAAAAAAGAAATTGCAGGCAACGGGATAGACGATGACAAAAACGGCTATGTGGACGATATACACGGCTGGAATTTCCTGGGAGATGCAACCAAGGAAAACCTGGAAATGACCCGGATCCTGAAAATGCCGGATGACGGTTCGGCTGAGTACAGTCGTGCGAAAGCCGCGTATGAAAAGCAGTTCGCCAAGGCAATGGGAGGCAAGCAACAGGTTGACTTTATCATGGGCGCGCACAATGCCATTGTTGAGCACCTCAAAAAGTCCGATTACACACTTGAAGATGTAAAAGCCATCGAAACCACTGACCAAAACCTGCTTCGCAGCAAAATGGTGATGATGCAAATCGCCGGCCAGATTGGCGAAGGCTTTGTTGAAGAAATCACCGGCTTCAGGGATCATATTGACACCATGTTGAACTACAATCTCAACAAAGAATTTGACGGTCGAAAGATTGTTGGCGACAACCCCAACGACATCAATGACCGCAACTACGGAAATAACAACGTCATTGGCCCGGACAAGGACGAGGCCACGCACGGAACCCATGTGGCGGGAATCATCGCACAGGGGCGCAATAACGGCATCGGCGGCGACGGTGTTGCCAACAATGTGGAAATCATGGCTTTGCGGGCGGTTCCAAACGGCGATGAATATGACAAGGACATCGCACTGGCCATCAGATATGCGGTCGATAACGGCGCGAAAGTGATCAACGGCAGTTTTGGCAAAAGTTTCTCGCCGCAAAAGCATTGGGTTTTTGACGCCATCAAATACGCCGAATCCAAAGATGTGCTGATTGTTCACGCAGCCGGTAATGACGGCCTTGATATCGATTTGGATGAGAATCGGAACTACCCGAATGATTCGGAAGACAACAAAACCGAAATCGCTTCAAACTTCCTCTCTATCGGCGCTTTGGGCAAGACCTATGACGAGAACATGGTGGCCGGGTTTTCAAACTTCGGGGTTTTCAATGTCGATGTTTTTGCGCCTGGAATGGAAATTTACGCTACCGTTCCCAACAACAAGTATAAATTTGAGCAGGGAACATCAATGGCGTCTCCAAACGCGGCCGGTGTAGCGGCGTTGGTACGTTCCTACTATCCGAACCTTTCGGCAAGTCAGGTAAAACAGATCCTGATAGAATCAGGTACGCCCATCACCAATGAAGTGATCCTTGGCGAAAAAGAAGAAAAACGCCCGTTTGCCAAAGCTTCAAAATCAGGCCGTATCGTCAACGCTTACAACGCCCTGGTCATGGCTGAGAAAATGTCAAAAACAAAAGTACCCGCTAAAAAAATCAAAGGATAATGTATAAAATCGCGGCGCTTGCGCTTACTCTTCTCGGACTTCCGGCTCTTGCCCAAAATGGTTATTGGCAACAACACGTCGACTATAAAATGGAAGTGGCGATGGATGTGGACAATTATCGCTACAAAGGCACGCAGGAGCTGGTGTATACCAACAATTCACCTGACACCCTACACCGCGTTTTTTACCACCTGTACAACAATGCTTTCCAGCCGGGAAGCGAGATGGACATGCGGGTAAGGACAATTGCCGATCCTGATGGCAGGATGGCGCGAAAGGTAAAATTGGCCGGGAAGGAGTTTCGCGAAAGCCGGATCAAAAACCTGAAACCCGACGAAATCGGTTATTTGAAGATTTCGAACTTTAAGCAGGACGGGGTTTCGGCCACCGCCAAGGAAGTTGAGACCATTCTGGAGGTGACACTGGCCAAACCAATCCTTCCGGGGCAGAAGTCGATATTTACACTCAATTTTGACGGGCAGGTCCCCGTACAAATCCGCCGTTCGGGGCGCAACAACGCCGAAGGGGTGGCTCTTTCTATGGCGCAATGGTATCCCAAAATGGTGGAGTACGATTTTGAAGGCTGGCACGCCAACCCGTATATCGCAAGGGAGTTTCACGGAGTTTGGGGCAATTTTGACGTCAAGATTACCATCGACAAAAACTATGTTTTGGGTGGCACGGGATATTTGCAAAACCCAAATCAAATTGGTCATGGTTACGCCACCTCGCCTGAACTGGTCAAACCCGGCCGGGGAAAAACCCTGACCTGGCATTTTGTTGCTCCCAACGTACATGATTTTACCTGGGCCGCCGACAAAGATTACCTGCACGATAAGGTTCAGGTGCCTGGCGGGCCGCTGCTGCATTTTCTATACAAAAACAATCCAAAGATCCTGGACAACTGGAAAAAGTTGCAGCCTAAAGCGGTACAGGTCATGCAGGCTTTTGCCGAAAAGATTGGCAAGTATCCCTATGAACAGTACTCGGTGATTCAAGGTGGCGACGGCGGCATGGAATACGCCATGTGTACGCTAATCCTGGGCGAGGGAACCTTTGACGGTTTGCTGGGCGTAACGGCGCATGAGATGGGCCACGCCTGGTTTCAGCACGTGGTGGCCACCAACGAGTCCAAACACGGCTGGATGGATGAAGGCTTTACCTCCTTTATCGAAGATATGGTGCTCAATGAAATTTCCGATCAGCCAAAGCCAAATCCCTTTACGGGCTCTTACAACAATTATTATTTCATGGCCAATTCCGGCAAGGAGCAGCCACAGACCACGCACGCCGACCGTTTTGACGAGAACCGCATCTACAGCATTTCATCATACAGCAAGGGAAGCGTTTTCCTCTCGCAGCTCGGTTACGTTATTGGTTGGGACAATTTGATGAAATCGCTGCGCCGTTTTTATGCCGAATACAAATTCAAGCACGCCACGCCAAATGATTTCAAGCGGGTTGCCGAGAAAGTTTCGGGAGCGCTTTTGGACTGGTATCTGGTCGATTGGACCCAAACCACCAACACCATTGATTATTCAATTGCCGATGTGAGGGATTCGTCCGATGGCACAACCATTTCGCTGAAGCGGATCGGGAGAATGCCGATGCCAATTGATTTGTTAGTGGAGTACACCGATGGCACAAGCGAAATGTTTTATATCCCGTTGCGAATGATGTCTTTCGTCAAGGAAAACCCTTATCCAAATATCAAACGCACCGTTGCGGCCGATTGGACCTGGGGCAATCCGGATTATGAACTGAAACTTTCCAAACGCAAGGGTGAGATCAAAACTGTCAGGATTGATCCAAGCGGTTTGATGGCTGATATAAAGCAGGACAACAACCGGTACGGGCAATAAAAAACAAAACCCTCCCGAAATAAATTCCGACAGGGTTTAAGGGAATAAAATCCCTGATATTGTTGGTTTTTATCTGCTTTGTTTCCAGCGGTTGCTTCCTCAACCTGCAGATAGTGCTATGATGTAAAAGTACAACCACAACCCGTGGAACACGTTGCAGAATTCAATTGGAAAGTTATATAATTAACGGGTTTGTAAACTATTAGCCGTGGAACACTCCTATCCCAGAGAAGAGAAACTTAAAGGCCGGACACTGATTGATTCGCTGTTTCGGGAAGGGCAGTCCCTGGCGCAGTATCCGCTGCGGCTGGTTTTTGTCGAGGTCCCAACGCAGGATGTCCCGCTTCGGATGGGCGTCTCGGTTTCCAAACGATATTTTAAACGCGCCAACCGCCGCAATTACATCAAGCGGATTCTGCGTGAATGTTACCGTCTCAACAAGCACCGATTGTATGTCCCGAGCAAAAAGTTCGCGTGCATGCTGATTTACCAATCAAATCAGGAACCCGCGTACCACGAACTGGAAGCAAAGGTCATAAAACTCTTTGCAAAGGCCGTGGCGCAATGGGCTCCGGACGATCAGCCGTAATAATTCAGCAGAATGGACGTTTGTAATTTGCTAACTTAGCATGTCAAAAAATTTCAGGATGATTCAAAAGTTTCGCTTAATCAGAAAGAGGTATATCCTTCCGGTGATCGCCGGTGGGATGTTGTATGTGGGTGCGGGGTTTAAGGAAGACTTCTTTGAAATCGCCAAGCAGATCGAGATTTTCACCACAATGTTCAAGGCGGTTAACATGAATTATGTTGATCAGACCAACCCGGCCGAACTCATGGACAAAGCCATCAAAAGCATGCTTGCCGACCTCGACCCTTACACGGTTTATTTTAATGAGCAGGATGTGGTCAAGTTCAAGATCAACAATACCGGGGAATACACCGGAATCGGCGCCATGATCACGCGCAAGGGCGGAAAACTCATCATCAAAGAGCCTTACAAAAATTACCCCGCCGACAAAGCCGGTTTGAATGCCGGTGACGAGATCATCCAGATCGGCGATGTAAACCTTGAAGATTTTAAGGAAGACGCGGGCCAGTTGCTAAAAGGCGCCAAAAATGCGAAGATCGACGTAAAATTCCGCCGACAGGGCAAGGTGCAATCCACTACCATCGTACTTGAGGAAGTGGAACTCAAAGCAGTTCCTTTCTTTGCCAAGGTCGATGCGAAAACCGGCTATATCGTACTCTCGCAATTTAACCGCAAAGCCACTCTTGAAACCAAGGAAGCCCTGGAGCAGCTTAAGCGCGAGGGCGCCGAACGGATCGTGCTGGACCTGCGCGGCAACCCCGGCGGATTGCTGGGCGAGGCGGTAAACATCTGCAACTTGTTCGTTCCGAAAGGTGAAGTTATCGTCACCACCAAATCCAAGATCGAGAAGCACAACAATACGTATAAAACCACACGCGATCCAATTGATACTGAAATTCCGTTGGTGGTTTTGGTTGACGGCAGAAGTGCTTCGGCCTCTGAAATTGTCGCAGGAGCGTTGCAGGACCTGGACCGCGCCGTGGTGGTGGGAAGCCGCAGTTTTGGCAAGGGGCTTGTCCAAAGGCCGGTGGATCTCACCTACGGAACCCAGATCAAGATTACCATTTCCCGCTATTATACGCCGTCGGGCCGGTGCATCCAGGCGCTTGATTACGCACAACGGGACCAGGAAGGCAAAGCCGTCCGGACCGATGCCGCCAAGTACAACGCCTTTCGCACCCGCAAAGGCCGAATGGTTTACGATGGCGGTGGGATTCAACCCGATATCGAACTGGCCGAAACAAAGCTCAGCGCAATTTCTGAAGCGCTGGTACGCAACGATGGCATCTTTAATTACGCGACGGAATATTACTATAAAAATCCATCATTGGGAGACAAGATACCCAACATTACCGATGCTGACTTTAGCAATTTCAAGGCATTCTTAAAGCGCGAAAAGTTCTCGTTTGATACTGAGACCGAAGTGGCTTTGAAGAAAACACTTGAACTGGCCAAAAAAGAAAAAATCGACGCCGCGATTGCCAACGAATATCAGCAATTGCTTTCGTCTTTGCAGAAAAGCGAAGAAAACCTGCTGAACCAGAACCAAAAAGAAATTAAAAATCTACTTTTGGACGAATTAATCAAGCGGTACCAGTACAAGGAAGGCCTCTATCAGTATTACACCAAGAACAATTCCGAGATCCGGAAAGCCATTGCCATCCTGGACAACGCCGCCGAATACAACAAGATCCTGAAACTGTGAGCTACTTTTTGAGGTTGCTGCCGCTGTTTTTCTTTGGCTGGATGAACGCCCAGGAAGAAGTGGTACAATCAGTATATTTTGAGTTTGACAAATATTCGCTTGATCCCAAACAGGAAGAGGCGGTGGTGAATTTTATCAAATCGACTGATTCCACACGCATTGAATCAGTGGAAATCTTTGGTTATACCGACGACATCGGCAAGGAGGCTTACAATTACAAACTGTCTGCCAACCGCGCCAATACCATCCGAGAAGCGCTGCTCAGCAACGGCATCCGCAACAAGATCATTGTAACCATTGAGGGCAAGGGACGAATACTGATCGATGATGACGTCATTGAAAACCTGCCGGAAAAACGATCCAAAAACCGCAGGGTAGATGTGGTGCTCAACCTTCGGGAATTGCCAAAGATTGAAATTCCGGGGTTTTTTACCTCGGTACAGAAAAAACACGTGGTTGGCGATCATATTTACCTGGAAAACCTCTTGTTTGAACGCGGAAGCAGCAAACTTACCTTTAAGGCCAAGACTCAACTGGACGGCATCGCAAGACAACTCATGAAGTACAAAAACCTTCACTTTGAGGTTCAGGGCCATGTTTGTTGCACGCCACCGTACCAAAAAGAGGCAATTGACCGCGAAACCAGGAAACGTCAGCTTTCCCAAAACCGCGCGCAATCAGTTTACAAATATTTGATCTTTAAGAAGATTAACAAAAATCGAATGACCTTCAAAGGATATGGAAACACTGTTCCGCTTGGCAAAGGTGCCGAGTACGACCGCAGGGTTGAGCTTGTGATTACCAAAATCTGACTTTTGCCCAATCAACCAAGGCGAATCATCCGAATGTGCGGAATGTCATCTTCCAAATACGCCGTACCGACTACCGCAAATCCGTGGAACTCATAAAACTTTTTCAGGTAGAGTTGCGCCGAAATCTCAATTTCGACCGCGTCAAACTGGCGGTGAATTCCGGTTATGGCCATTCGCATCAGGTCATGGCCCCATTTGCGGTCGCGAAATTCACGCGCGATAACCACCCTGCCGATGGAAGCGCGGCTGAAATAATCGCCCGGTGCAAACAGTCTTGCATACGCGACTAAATCACCATTGAATTTGCCGAGAAGATGATTTGCGTTCTGGTCCTTGCCGTCAATATCCTGATAAACGCAATCCTGTTCCACCACAAACACTTCTGACCGCAACCGAAGCATCAAATACACCTCGTGTGCCGAAAGCTCGTCAAATGCGCTTATTTTCCATTTTAGGGACATTACCTGAAATTTATCGTTTTGATGATGGCCTCAAGTTCATGCATCAGGTCGCGCTTTTCCTTTGACGGCGCATAGCAAAACCCCTCCAGTACAAGGGTACGGCCAGCGTCCGGATCTTGGATGGCATAGGTAATGAATGGACCTGACATAAAATCATTTTTGAGTTCCCAGGTGCCTTTGGCCTCGACAGCGCTGCGGCCCGCTATCTCAACTTCGCGAACGTACGGGGCATAAGCGCCTTCGGTAATCATCGGGCTGTCGGGAACCGTTCCGTGGATATAGGAGGCCCCGATGGAGTCCCTTGTTTTAATCAGGCTGTTTACCAAATCACCGTTGGGAACTATGGCGCCCGCCGGAAGTTGGTAGATTATTACGCTCATATTGCCGCTGATGATTTCGCGTTTGAGCCATAAAAAATCCTTTCCCTCTCGGACCACGCGGTAGGAGGTAGGCACGTTGAGATCAACGCCGAACCTGGACTGGATTACCGCCGGATCATGCAACGCCGAATCCATCGTTTTTTGCGCCTGCTCAATTTCAGTCTGCTTCATCAGTGACACAATCTCCGGCGCTTTTTTTTCAATGATGGAAAGCAGTTCAGGAATATTCCGTCCCGATATCCGAATGATGTTTTGCGGTGAACCGAGCTTTTTGGAGCGCACCTCATAACGGGTCTCGCCGGTTTTGATCACGATAATGTTCCGCGTATTGGTTGCAAAGCCTTCAAGAAGTTTAAGCGGGTATTGATTGATGGTAAACAGCGGCTCCTCCTGGGGAAGTCCCGTAACCGGCGAGGCAAATTTGGTCCGAAGGGTGTCGCCAACCTCGCCGCTCCACAAAAGATCATCGACAATTACTGATATGTGGTTGATCCTTCCCGATGAAAGGGCCCTGTGCCTTTCATTTCCACGCTCGCAGGATAGCGCGAGCAGTGAGACCAGGCAAAAAAAAAGGGCTTTATTCATAAACCGAAGTTATGAAAAAAGCCCTTAAAAATCTATGTTCAGGATTATCCGTTGATTTTGAGTTTCATTCCGGGTTTGATGTTTTCACTGCGGATACCATTCCATTTTTTGATATCGGAAACAGTGATCCCGGGATATTTTTTGGCGATGCTGAAGAGCGAATCGCCTTTGCGTACAAGGTATTCATGCGCGGCTGAAGCTTTTGACGCCTTGGCCTGTTTTTCGGCAACGGCCGCTCCGGCTTCAACTTTGCCAACGATGAGTTTGGTTCCCACAAGAATGTTATTGTCGGGAAGATTGTTCCATTCCCTGAGGTCTTCAAGAGTCACGTTGTGTTTGCGCGCGATGATGCCCAAAAAGTCACCTTTGCGAACCGTATATTCAATGTTGCGCAGTTCAGGTTTTTCAACCTCGGCTTCAGCAACGGCCTCTTCAGTAGGCGCAACAATTAATTTGGTACCCACCTTGATGGAATTGTCTTCAAAATTGTTCCACTCCTTGAGATCGGCCACCGTTACATCGTACTTGCGGGCAATGCCGGTAAGATTTTCGCCCGCCTGGACGGTATGGGTTGCAGGCGTGTCGGCCACCGCGGTTTCAGGTGTGTTGTCGGCAACGGCAACTTCGGTTTCCTTTGGCTGCTGTACCGGCTTGACCTCTTTTTTGGCTTTGACGGCAACTGATTCAGTGGTCATGATTTTAAGGCTGCGGCCGGCATTTACCATATTTGACTTTAGGCCGTTCCATTTTTTGAGCTGCGCAAGCGATACCCCGTGACGGGAAGCGATCGTGCTCAAGTTGTCACCGCGTTTGACTTTGTAATAGCGGGTCCTGCTAACATTGATCCGGTCTGAGCCGCCGGTATCGCGAGAGGCATAAGCCTGTTGTGAGGTATATGGCTTTTCACGAAGGGATTCCTGATAGGCAGCATAGGCGTAAACTTTGTCTTCATTGGCCGAGAACAGCGCAACCTTTTCCTGTGGCAAGCGCAAATAGTGCATTTTGTCCCGATAGTTGGGAACAACTTTGAGTTTGTAGGAGGGGTTCATCATCTCAATTTGCGCAACCGGAATATCGAGCAAATCTGACAATTGCTTGAAGGACAACTGCCGCTTAATCATGATGGTATCAGTTTCAAAATGCTTTACCAAAGCCCTGTCAGGAACAATCCCGTGCTCCTTGTGATATTCGTAAATGTACATCGTGGCCAGGAACGCCGGCACATAACCCGCGGTTTCTTTTGGCAGGTACTTGCGGATGTTCCAATAATTTTGTTGGCCTCCAGACCGGCGGATCGCCTTGGCAACATTTCCAGGGCCAGAGTTGTACGACGCCAGGACCAGGTCCCAATCGCCAAAAATCTTGTACATATTGCTCATATACTGGGCCGCGGCCGCGCTTGACTTTAAAGGGTCACTGCGCTCATCCACATACGAATCTATATGCAGGTTGTACTGCTTTCCCGTTTGGTACATAAACTGCCAAAGTCCCGTGGCGCCCATGCGCGAAACCGCTTTAGGATTCAGGGCCGATTCCACAATGGCGAGGTACTTGATTTCCAAAGGCACATTTTGCCTGGCCAGCGCTTCTTCAAACATCGGGAAATAGTATTCGCTGATGGCCATCAGGCGCTCATAGGAACGCTTGCGGTTTTTAAGGAAGGACTTGATGATGTTTTCCAGTCCCGGATTGTATTCAATATTAAAAGGCGATTTGGCATCCAATTTTGCCAGCCTTTCCTTTAAAAGTTCAGTTGACAGTTCATAATCGACCTTGTCATCCAGATTGATTTTGCGAATGTCATCGCTAAGGTTATCGTAAAGGTCCAGGCTGGTCAACTCCTTGAGCCACAAACTGTCAACGCAGGAGGCCATCGCATCGTGAACGAAGGTCGCCTTGATTGAATCCAGATAGGAAAGTTTAACTTCAGGGGTTGCGGGTAGGTTGGAGGTGGTTTCCTGAGCCGAGAGTCCGATCGTGCAAAAGGAAATCAGGGCGAGGGAGGCATGCTTTACTGTCATGTCGTCGTTTTTATCAGGCGCGTAAGTTGCTGACTTGGGGAGCGTTACGCGGCTTTATTACGGGTTAATTTACTGCAGATTTGCACACAAAACCTTACAAATCAAAGTATTGTGTTTTGCAAACATAATAATTCTGTAACAAAAGATTATAATTTTATAACCTTAAAATTTCGTTATTATTGCCCAAAACCCATAATTACCCCGCAATCGCTGCAATCCCGGGCAGCGTTTTTCCCTCGAGCATTTCAAGCATGGCGCCTCCGCCGGTTGACACATAACTCATTTGATCTTCCAGCCCAAACTGCTTGACCGCCGCAACCGAATCTCCGCCTCCCACAAGTGAAAACGCACCGTTGCCTGTCGCGCGGGCAATGGACTTACCGAGTTCGATTGTTCCATGGGCAAAATTTTCCATTTCAAACACGCCAAGCGGGCCGTTCCACAAAATGGTTTTGGAGCTGGCAATGATCTGATCAAAATTCCTGAGCGATTCAGGCCCCGCGTCAAGCCCTTGCCATCCGTCGGGAATTTTCCTTACGTCCACAATTTGAGTTTGTGCCGAATTGTCAAATTTATCGGCCGCGACAATATCGACGGGCAAATGGATCCGAACATTTTTTTCGGCCGCTTTGGATAAAATCTCGAGCGCGAGTTCCATTTTATCGTCCTCGCAAATGGAATTGCCAATTTGGCCGCCCATTGCTTTTACAAAAGTGAAAGTCATTCCGCCGCCTATGATCATGTGGTCAATTTTGTCCAGAATGTTTTCAATCACGGTAATTTTGGTCGAAATTTTTGACCCGCCAAGGATCGCCGTCACAGGCTTTACGCTACTGTTGAGCACGCGTTCGAGGCTTTCGATTTCCTTTGCCAACAACAACCCGAAAGTCTTTGCGTCGGGAAAATATTCGGCAATGATGGCCGTAGAGGCATGTGCGCGGTGCGCGGTCCCAAAGGCGTCGTTTACATAAATGTCGCCCAGCGAAGCCAACTCTTTGGCAAATTCCCGGTCACCGGCTTCCTCTTCAGCGTAAAAACGCAAATTTTCCAGCATCAGCACCTCGCCCGGTTTGAGGTTGCGCGCGGCATTGGCAGCAGCAGTGCCCCGGCTGTCGTCGGCAAATTTCACTTCATTTCCCAGTATTTTGGAAACATCGGGCAAAATATGCTTAAGCGAATATTTTTCCTGTTTTCCCTTTGGCCGGCCCAGATGCGACATTAAGATGACACTTCCGCCATTGTCCAGGATGTATTTGATGGTGGGTACGGCGGCCTCGATCCGGGTCGCATCAGTTACCTTGAAATTGCCGTCCAGCGGAACATTGAAGTCCACTCGCACCAATGCTTTCTTTCCTGAATAATCAAAATCTTGAAGTTTTTTCATGACGAAGTTTTTACGGGATTCGCAAATTTAGATAATTTCCGGCTGGAAAAAACCCGTAATAAGGCTAAAGCCGGTTGCCGGTAGCCCTTCGACGGGATAACCGTATCCAACGCCTTGCGGAATCGCTATATTTGCCCTATGCAATTTTACGATATCCCAGGTCAGGAATTCATCAAAAGCCACCTCAGGCAAAGCGCCACATCGGGCCGTATTGCCCATGCGCAACTCTTTGTAGGTCCCGAAGGTTCAGGAATGTTACCGATGGCGATCGCCTATGCGCAGTACATTCTTTGTGGCAATTTGGGAAGTGAGAATTCGGGTGGAAATGAAGCCTGTAACCTAAAATTCAGCGCGCTTTCCCATCCTGACCTGCATTTTGTATACCCGACGGTTTCAACCGAGGAAGTTAAAACCAGGCCCAAGAGCGCCGATTTCATAGTTGACTGGCGGGAATTTGTGCTCAATAACCCGCACGGAAGCCTTTTTGACTGGTACCAGCAACTTGAAGTGGCCAATAAACAGGGGCTCATCAGGGTGGAAGATGCCGCCGAAGTTCTCCGCGTCATGGCGCTCAAATCATATGAAGGCGGGTACAAAGTGATGATTGTGTGGATGGCCGACAAAATGAATATGGAGGCGTCAAACAAATTGCTCAAGATCATTGAGGAACCGCCTCAAAAAACGGTATTCATCCTGATTACTGAAAACGAAGAAGACATCGTCCAGACCATCCGGTCTCGATGCCAGGTAATCCACTTTGGCCCAATCGCCGAAGATATCCTGGCCGAGGCTCTGGTTTCACGTGAAAGCGCCGATATTCGAACCGCACGGAACCTTGCGAGGCAATCGCAGGGAAATTATTCCAAGGCATTGCACCTTTTACGCGGCGATAGTGAAGAGCTTCCGTTTGAAGAGTGGTTCGTGCTTTGGGTAAGGGCGGCCTTCAGGGCAAAGGGCAACGCATCGGCCATCAATGATCTTATTTCCTGGAGTGAGAAGATTGCGGCATTGGGCAGGGAAACGCAAAAAAAGTTCCTGAATTTTTGCATCGATATGTTCCGGCAGGCGCTGCTGCTGAACTATCAGGCGACCAGCCTGGTGTATATGGAGCCCAAAGTGGACAAATTCAGGCTGGAAAATTTCTCGCCCTTTGTAAACGGCAACAATATTTCAGAGATTTTTGAAGAACTTTCCACCGCCATTTACCACATTGAGCGAAACGGAAATGCCAAGATCATTCTAACTGACCTTTCGATCAAGTTAACCCGGTTAATCCACAAAAAATAAATGCCATGAACATCGCATCGCTTTTGATCCTGATATTTCTGGGAGTCACTTTCGTACAATCAGGATATGACAAAATCATGGACTGGCGCGCCAATGTTGATTGGCTGCGTGAACATTTTGCAAAGACCTTCCTGGCCTCGGTGGTTCCGCAGGCGCTTTTGGTGATTTTGACCCTTGAATTGATTGCCGGGGTGCTGTGTTTCGCGGGGGTTCTTGAAATCTGGCTTTATGACGGGCGCGTCACCGGATACTATGGGGCTATCTTTTCATGCATTGCATTGATATTCCTGCTTTTTGGCCAGCGTATCGCCAAGGATTACGAGGGTGCCAAAACCATTGCGATTTACTTTATTCCGGCTGTTCTTGCAGTGCATTGGTTAAGCTAGCCCGGAAGATTTTCAGGTCTTCATAGGAGAATGATTCGCCGGCAGCGTTCTTCATCTGTGTAAGGGTGTAATCCTGATCGGCCGAAAACATTTCGCGCAATTTTTCAAGTTTATGCGCCGGGATCAATTCAGCAGGGTTTACCGCCTTGATCTGGACCAATTGCGCCATATGCCCGTACACCGTTTTTTCGGACAATTTCCGCAGCGCCGCGATTTCAGGGATAGACTGGCCGTCCTGCCAAAGTTCCAAAGTTTGTAAATAAGTGTTTTTCTTGTGCTTGGGCTCCTTGGCTGCCCGTTTTGGCCTGATTTCGCCCACGCGTTCGCTGTAAATCGCGGCAATGGCCGCCGCGCCCAAATTTTGCTTGGATGGGATTTCGCCATCTGCAAAAACCTGCGACACCCTTTCCGATCGAAGCATTGAAAGCATCAGAGTATTGAGCGCCTCATCAAGTGCATCCAGGTTCGCTGCAATCTGCTTTGTTTTGGGCATTTGTCGCAGCGCATCCCGCTCGTGCCTGACAATGGCCAGCAACTCGGTTAATCGTGGAACAAAATATTCGGTTGCCGCCTTGGTGCGCTCAACAATGGCACGGGTATCGACAGGGTTAAAATGGCCTCTTACCCGCGATTGGAAATTGCGCCCGGTTGCTGCGAGTTGATAAAGCACGTCACTGTGTGATTTTAGGATCTTCTTGGTTTCAGCCTTTGATGGCTTGGCCAAAGCTTCTTCCCAGGTTTGGATCACCTCGTCAAAATCAAACCCTGCCGAAACCTGTTGTTCAAAAAACCGGGCCGACTCCAAGTTCAACCGGTCGTGGACAGGTTGGGAAGAACGCTCAGAAAACGCGGCCACTGATTCGTCATTCCCGATCCCGTGCAGCCTCATCGGGGCCATCAGGATCAGACCGCCCAATGAACGCAGCCGAGACAGGGCAACATACGCCTGGCCTGGCATAAAAACCTGTGAAACATCAAGCGCCGCTTTGTCAAAGGTCAGTCCCTGGCTTTTGTGAACAGTTATGGCCCAAGCCAGCCGCAGCGGATATTGGACAAAGGTACCAAGGACCTCTTCGGTAATTTCCCGCGTTTCATTGAGGTTATAGCGGATATTTTGCCATTCATAGCGCGGAACATCAATGGTGGTCCCATCGTCAAAGCGAACGGTGATATCCTCGGTATCAACATATTCGACGGTTCCGGTTTTCCCATTGAAAAATCGCTTTTCATTCGCCAGGTCATTTTTTATGAACATGACACGGCTTCCTTCGCGCAGCCTCAAATCCTGTTCGATGGGAAACATCCGTTCAGGAAAATCACCATGCACTTCGGCCCGAAAGACATGCATCGGGCCCGGAAGCGCGTCAAGTGAACGCTCATTGATGGCGTCAGCTTTGTTGTTGTGGGTTGTGAGGATAATGCGCCCGTCATGCCGCGAAGGGTCATAGCCCGGCCGCACATGTGAATTTAGTATCGATAGAGAGCTGTTACTCAGTGTATTGTGCCGTAGTTCGTTTAGGATATCAATAAAATCCTGATCATCCTGCCGGAAGATTTTTGACAGTTCGATATACACGGGCGGATTGGCTTCCAGCACCTGCGCATTAAAGAAATATTTTCCCGAATAGTATCTTGACAGATGCGACCATTCCTCATTTTTGATTACCGGAGGTAACTGAAAAAGGTCGCCGATGAACAAAACCTGTACACCGCCAAATGGCTGCCGGGTGCGCCTTACATGGCGAAGCATCAGTTCCAACGCATCCAGAAGGTCGGGGCGGAGCATGCTTACTTCGTCTATGATGAGCAGTTCCATTGCACGCACAACCGCTCGCTTTTGCTGGCTCAACCTGAAATGACGCTTCAGGGTTTGGGTATTTTCAAAATTGCAGTTGGGCAACTGTGGCAAAAAACCGGAGTCGGGAACAAAAGAGGCGAGGGGCAGCCCAAACATGGAATGGATGGTCACCCCACCGGCATTGAGCGCCGCGATACCGGTAGGGGCAACCACGACGGCATTTTTGTAGGTGGTCCGAATAATTTCGCGCAGAAGGGTGGTTTTTCCCGTTCCGGCCTTTCCCGTCAGGAAAATGGGGCTTGAGGTACGGCTGATGAACTGTAGAACATTTTCAGCGGCTTCCGATAATTCCAGCATGGCGTATATCTTTATGGCAAAATACAAAAAAGGGCATAAAAAAACCTCCGGTTTTTCCGGAGGCTTTCTTAAAAACAATGCTTACTTTTTGGCTGCCGGCGCCTCTTCTTTCTTGGGTTCCGACTTGTACTTATCGTTCAAAAGTTTGATCAACTCGTCAGTAATATCATACTTGTCCTCGGCATACAAAATGGTTGCCGCCTCACCGGTTCCGTAGATATAGGCATACCCCTTTTCTTTCCCGTACTCTTTAATGAACTTTTTGATTCCGGTAACAAGAGTGTCCATTTCAGTACCGCTTTCTTTTTGAAGTTGCTGCAACATGGCCTGTTGCGCCATGCCCAGTTGCTCTTCGCGCTGACGGAGTTCCATTCCCTTTTGTTGCGCCCATGCCTGCCCTTTGGATTGTGCGTCCTGGCGGAAACTCATCGCGTCCGCTTTAAATTTTTCGACTGCCGCATCCAGCTCCTTGCCCATTTCTTCAGATTTCGCCTTGTATTTGGCCTCTATGTCTTTCGCTTCGACATATTCGTCAAGAAGTTTTGACGTGTCAACATAAGCGGTCTTTACTTCTGATGATTCGGTGGTTTGGTTGCAGGAAACTGCCGCAATGGCCAGAGCCACGATAAACAATTTTTTCATGATTAGAATTTAGTTGTGCAAAAATAGTTTTTTTGAGTAAACACTGATGATTAATTGCGTTTTAGCAGATAAATCTGCGAGGAGCATTCACCTGTACGAAGCGCAGATAAATTCGAGCGAAGCCCCTGCCACAAACCTTGAACGGGCCGAATCTTGCCATGCCGGTACTTTTCGGACAGCAGGCTCACATAAAAAGCGTCAAACCACATCGGAAGGGTCTGGACAACCTTCATTTGGTGCCGACTGGCCAAATTTGAGATCGCCTTTTGTGAGAAATGCCATAGATGTCTTGGCACATCAAATGCCGCCCAAAAGGGGCCGTAATGTTGCGCGTCAAGGGACTTAAAATTTGGAACGGCAATAACCAGAAGGCCTTCGGGCTTTAAAAGTCGCAGCAATTCAACAAACTGAGCCTCCGGGTCAGGCACATGTTCCAGCACATGCCACATGGTGATCACGTTAAACGTGTTTTGCGGCAATCCAGCCGTATTATTTTGTACCAGGACTCCCTTTCGGGCAGCGAATCCCGCAGCGGTAGGATTGGGCTCCACACCCTGAATTTTCCAACCTTCTGATTTGGCGTGCACCAAAAAATCACCGGTTCCGCAGCCAATATCAAGGATATTACCCGGCATTCCGACGTGTTTTCCAATCATTTTGACCTTGTTCCGGAGCGAAATCGCCTTAACCCACTGATACACTTTTTCAAAAAGATTTCGGGCACCGTCAGTGTGTGAGATATAATCCTGGCTCTCATAATATTTTGACATGTCTGCCAACGGAGAGGTAATCGTCCGCAAGAGGCTGCCGTCTTCAAGCGCTTCCAGAGTGAAATCCTCACCCGAAACCGAGTAGTCCCGCACTGTGAATGTTTTGGTTTTTAGTTCCAATTTTTTGTCTAAAGCCTTATAATTGAAGATGTGAGCGACAGGGTTCCACGTGAAACTATCGGCCCATATAAATTAGCAAAACCGAAATGTCGCTTGGCGACACCCCACTGATGCGAGATGCCTGTGAAAGCGAAACAGGGCGGATGCGTTTGAATTTTTCCTTAGCCTCATAGGAGAGTGATTTGATTTGGTCATAATCAAAATTGTCGGGAATCCTGATGTCCTCAAGCCGGGTTAGCTTTTCAGCATTGGCACGCTCCTTCTCAATATAACCTGAATACTTTACCTGAATTTCGGCCTGTTCAATAATCTCCTGATCAAGTTCATTCGAATTAATGTAATCACGGACTTTTTCGAATTTAAGGATGTCGTCCAGCGCGATTTGCGGCCTTGAGAACACTTTGAACATTTTGTCGGGCTGTACAATCGGTGCCGATTCCTTATGTTCAAGAATCGGGTTAGCTTCGGCCACAGTAACACTGGTATCCCTGAAAAATGCTACCATCTTTTCCGATTCCCGCAATTTGTGTTCCATCCGGCGCATCCGCTTTTCAGACGCAAGTCCAATTTCGAATGACTTGGGCGTCAAACGGAAATCCGCGTTGTCCTGACGCAACAATGTGCGGTATTCGGCACGTGAAGTAAACATGCGGTAAGGTTCCTCGGTTCCCTTGGTAATCAAATCATCAATCAAGACGCCGATATACGCTTCGTCACGTTTTAAAATAAGCGGATCCTGGCCCCGAACCTGCAATGCTGCGTTGATTCCGGCCATCAATCCCTGCGAAGCGGCCTCTTCATAGCCCGTGGTTCCATTAATCTGCCCGGCAAAATACAGCCCTTTAACCAATTTGGTCTCGAGCGTGTGGGTGAGCTGGGTAGGAGGGAAGTAATCATATTCAATTGCGTAACCCGGCCTGAAAAACTTCACGTTCTCAAAACCGGCCACCGAGCGCAGTGCTTTGAACTGTACATCTTCCGGGAGCGAAGTCGAAAACCCATTGACGTACATTTCTACGGTATCCCATCCTTCGGGTTCTACAAAAAGCTGGTGACGGTCTTTGTCGGCAAATCGGTTGATCTTGTCTTCGATTGACGGGCAATACCGGGGCCCAAGGCTTTGGATGCGGCCATTGAACATTGGCGACCGGTCAAATCCTTCGCGCAACAGGTCGTGGACCAGTGGCGAAGTATAAGTCATAAAACAAGACTTTTGGTGCTGGAGTGGCTGGGTTTCGTCAGAATAAGAAAATTTCGCAGGCTGGGCATCGCCTTTTTCCTCGTTCATCCTGGAATAATCCAGCGAACGGCCGTCCACGCGCGGCGGCGTTCCGGTTTTCATTCGGCCGGCAGTAAACCCGGCATCGACCAGATCTTCAGTAATTCCGTAAGCCGCACTTTCGCCCGCCCGGCCCCCTCCAAATTGCTTTTCACCAATGTGGATTAGCCCGTTCAAAAAGGTTCCGTTTGTCAAAACCACGGTCTTACCTTTGATTTCAACCCCCAAAGAGGTTCGGACACCCACAATTTGTTCGTTTTTGATAATCAGCCCGCGCACCATTTCCTGATAAAAATCCAGATTGGGCGTGTTTTCAAGCATCAGCCTCCAGCACTCGGCAAAGCGCATCCTGTCACTCTGCACGCGGGGCGACCACATCGCCGGGCCTTTTGATTTGTTGAGCATCTTAAACTGGATCGCGGTCTTGTCTGAAACAATTCCCGAATAACCTCCCAAGGCGTCGATTTCACGAACAATCTGGCCTTTTGCAATTCCACCCATCGCCGGGTTGCAGGACATTTGCGCTATATTTTGCAGGCTCATTGTAACCAGGAGCGTCTTGGCGCCCATATTGGCAGCGGCGGCGGCGGCTTCAGAACCCGCATGACCGGCGCCAACTACAATGACATCGTATTCTTTTTCAAACATCGTTATTGTTCCACGTGAAACATTTCCATCTTTTCCTCTTCTTTCGCCCGCATGATCCTGGCCTCCTCATCAGATTTGTCTTTGTAACCACAGTAGTGCAAAAGGCCGTGCGCCATTACCCGATGCAATTCACTTAAAAAATCGACATTAAAATCGGCGGCGTTCTCCCGAACACGTTCAACCGAGATAAAAATATCCCCGCTGATTTCATTGCCCATTGAATAATCAAAGCTGATAATATCAGTCAAATCATCGTGTTCAAGATATTCAAGGTTGATTTTGTGCAGGTACTCGTCATCGCAAAACACATAGCTTATCTCACCTGTATGTTTGCCTTCGCTACTTATAATTCTTTGGCACCATTGCCGGTAAACTTCCTCATTTTCAAGGAGAAAGCCAGTTTCATAGTTGAACTCAATCATTCTTGAAGTATTCCTGAACCTTGCGGTTAAAATTGGAGCGCAAAGGTAAGGCATGTCTGTTTAATATCTCAATACTATTAAGATATTCCTGCAAAGCGGGCGGTAGTGCCCTGGAAGTATTGCTGAATTCCTTCTTATTGGTTTCGGCCTGACGGCGCTTTTCTTCACCTTGTTGCTGAACGGCTTTCTCCAGTTTAAGAAGTTCATATTTGAGATTTAGCACACGCTGAAGGGTTTCATTGTTAAATCCTTTGTTTAGCAGCTGTTTTTCAAGCTGTTTCATTTGATTAAGCACATTCTGCCCATTACCGCCGAGCCCCTGTTTTTGAAGCTCTTTCTCCAATGCATCGCGCAGTTGACGCTGCTCCTTGTAAATTTCCATGATCGCCCGCGCATCGCCTTCGCCATCCTCTCCTTCATCGCCACCTTGTGAATCGCCTTTGCCTTTCTGTCCTTTAGGCCCTTCCTGTCCCGGTTTCTGGCCCTCACCGGGCTTTTTGCCTTCGCCCGGCTTCTTCATGCCGTCTTTCATCTTTTCACCCAGGCCTTCCTGTTTTTTAATGATATCGGGAAGCTGCATTCCGCCTGAACCTTTGCCTGGCTTGGGCTTGCCCTCGCCGGCGCCCGCAAGTGACATTTGCATTCCGTTGAGGATGTCGCTTAGCATATCAGCCAATTTGTTTGCCGACGACACGCTGTATTGCTGGTGCGATACCCCGCGAGAAACCTGCCCTTCGGCCAAAACGGCAAGTGCCTTGTCCACATTGTAGTGCACATTGCCTACTTCCCGGGTGACCTCCTCGGCAATTTTGGGGTTTCTGAGCGACATTGCAAAAAGGCTGTCGTCAACGTGGCGAAACTGTTGTTTGAGGTCTTGCTGGAGCTTGAGGTTTTTGTTGAAGGACGGCGATCCGCGCTTTAGGCCCCTGAACTGGACCATCAGGTCTTCCTGAGAAAAAGAATAAGCCAAAAGGTTGTCCAAAATCTGCCGAAGCATCTTGACATCTTCTTCCATCTGCTCCATCTCGCCGCCGGCCATGCTTTGTGACATGCTGGCGCCCATTTCCTTCATCTGCTTTCCCGCGCTTTTTTGCTTTGGTTTGGCCTTGTCTTTATTGTCTTTCTTTAGCTCGTCGGTGGCTTTCTTTTGATCCTCATCGATATTTTGCTGCTTTTGTTCATCGCTGGGGATTTCCAACGGCGATTTCAATTCCTTATTCTCTTTTTGCAGGTCTTTGAGTTCTTCCTGGATTTTGTCAAATTCCTTGTTGATCTCTTCCTGCGCCGCGACATTGTTTTCCTTGCTGTCGGCCAGTTTCTCCTGCTGATCGCCGAGTTTCTCCAATCGGTTGGCTAGCTGCTCGGCTTTTTTCTCAACATAAAACTTCTTGGTAAGTTCAACAAGTTGCTCAAGGCTTTTTGCCTGATTCTTAGCGTTTTGCTTGAATTTCTCAATCTTTTCAAAAAGTTCCTCTGATTTGATCTTATCGTTCAGGTCTTTTAGCTCATCGAGCAGTTTTTTGTTCTTTTCAAGGTCTTTTTCAGATTTTTCGAGGCGCTCCTGAAGCTCCTTTTTCATTTCGTCACTTTTGTCGGTCTTGAACTCATCGAGGTTTTTCTCCATTTTGCGGGCGAATTCCTTCATCATCTCGTCCTGCTGTTGTTGGCGCTTGATAAATTCGTTTACTTTTTGCTGATCCTTGTATTCCAAAGATTCCTTTTCCTTGCCGAGTTTTTGCAGCTTATCCAGTTCAGAGAATTGCTTCTCCTGCTCCCGAAGCGATTTGGACATGCTGTTGATGTTTTCATTCTGTTCCCGAAGCATCTCGTCCTGGCGCTCGTCCTGCGTGCTCACACGGCCTGAAAAAACGATTGAACGCGACTTTTTGAATCCGTGAGGCGCATCATTGTCAAAGACCTCAAAATAGTATTCATATGCAACTCCTTCAGTAATGGGCAAAGTAGATGGAAATGCAAACACGAACTGGTCATAGACATCGCGCTTGACGGGCAATGTGGCAGCTTTGGCCTCGGACGGATACCCCTTGGGATAATACACAATTTGCAGTTTGGTAAGGCCGTAGTCGTCTGAAACCTGTCCCAAAACATAGTCTTTCCCAACCCGAAGCGAATCAGGCGCTGCCCCCACATTGATTGATGGAAACTGGTCTTTGGTGACCGAAAGCCTGTAATTAAGCTTTTCGTACTCGGGAACGCGGCTGTTGGAGGTAATGATGGTGTAATCGGTGTTTTGCGAAATGCTTCGGGTGAGCGAGAAACGGTTCTCATCGCGCGCGAATGCCGTTTTGGAAGCGCCGTCGGTAAAATGCACCTGCCCTGTGGCCAAAGTGTTCATCTTCCAGGTAACGCGGGTGCCTTCGGGGATGACGGCGTTTCCGGTTCCTGCAATGGTCTCGGAGCGACGGTTAAGGTACGCCGGATATGCGAGCTGCATCGTGAAATCAGCAATCGTGGGAACTTCCACAACCTCAAGCAGGTAGTCCTGCGAATGGACGCCCGCAGCCTCCACGTGGAACGGAATGTCGCGCACCGGGCCTGCAAAGGTGTAGGTAAACTCCCCCGGCGCCGTGCTTTCCATAAAATAGCTCTCATCGCCAAGAAAAATCATCGCGCTTTCAGGGACAACTTTGCCAACAGTGTGGATCTTAAGTGTAAAATCCTTTCCCTGCTCGGTCACCAGGCGCTTGTTTTGGGCCACAAAGGCAAACGGCGCCGGCGGGACAAACTGCTTCTTGTAATTGACCACGCGGTTGAAACTTTGCGAAATCAGGTCGCTGTTGCCCGAAATATAAAAGAAGGCAAAGAGCAAGACGGGAATCGCCGCAAGCGGAATGTACTTTTTATTGCGAGAAAAATTGACCGCCCGGGTAAAGGGAACAGGCTGCAACGCACCGGCCTTCTGCTCAATGGAAGCCAATAGCAGTTCTGATTTGTTGCGGTCGGAAGAAAGTTGGAGGAAATTGGTGAGTTTATCGCTGACCTCTGAAAAATGGCTGCCGATGATGGCCGATGCCTGGTCGTAATCGATTCCTTTTTGCAATTTGAACAACCTGGAAAGCGGAAACAGAATATATCGGACCAAAAGGAAAGCCTCAAAGGCGACAAAACTCCAAAAAAGCACCGTACGCGCGGCTGGTTTGAGCCATAGAAAATATTCGATGAAAAGGGTGAAGAGCAAATAAAGCAGCCCGAGCCCGGTAAAGAAGATCGCGCCCCGAAGCAGTTCGTTGGCGTAATATTTCCTGATAAAGGCCTCGAGTTTGAGGTAAATGATGCCCGAATTTTCCACACTGACAATTTTATGACCGCTAAAAGTACGATAATTAGGAAATTGCAGAACGTTAAATTATCGGCAATATTTTTTAGCCGAACCGTATCTTTGCCCAAAATCCAGGATATGTCGCAACAAGTTCGCGTTCGTTTCGCGCCAAGCCCAACCGGTCCGCTCCACATTGGCGGGGTCAGGACGGCACTTTTCAATTACTTATTCGCCAAAAAGCACGGCGGGGTCTTTTACCTGCGAATTGAAGACACTGATCAAAACCGATTCGTACCCGGCGCCGAAGCCTATATCATGGAAGCCCTGGAGTGGCTGGGCATCGCGCCCGATGAGACCGTGGGCAAGAACGAAAAGTTTGGGCCCTACCGGCAGAGCGAGCGCAAGGCGATCTACCGCCAATACGCCGAAAAAATGATTGCTTCCGGCGACGCGTATTACGCCTTTGACACTCCGGAATCACTTGATTCTTTGCGCAAAACGGCCGAGGAAAACGGCGGCGCGTTCACCTACAACCACCAGAGCCGCAAAACCCTTGACAATTCGCTAAATCTTTCGGCGGACGACCTTGCAAAGCGGCTGGAATCGGGTGAGGATTACGTAATCCGGTTCAAAACACCTGACAATGAGACGCTTGAACTTCATGACATCATCCGCGGCGAGATCAAATTCGACACGAACTTGCTGGACGACAAGGTACTGTTCAAGAGCGACGGCATGCCAACCTATCATTTGGCAAACATCGTAGATGACCACCTGATGGAAACTTCGCACGTGATCCGCGGTGAGGAGTGGCTTCCGTCATTGCCGTTGCACGTGATGCTTTACCGCGCGTTTGGCTGGACGGCTCCTGAGTTTGCGCATTTGCCGCTGATATTGAAGCCCGTCGGGAATGGAAAGTTATCAAAACGCGATGGCGACAAAATGGGGTTTCCGGTATTTCCGTTGGACTGGAATGGTGCCGATGGAACTTCACCGGGCTACCGCGAGGCCGGTTTTTTGCCCGAGGCTGTCATCAACTTCCTGGCACTTTTAGGCTGGAACGACGGTACCGAAAAGGAAATCTTCACGCTCGCCGAACTTGTCGAGGCGTTCGATCTTTCACGCGTTCACAAGGCCGGCGCGAAATTCGATCCGGTTAAGAACCGCACATTCAACCACCAACATCTCATCCGCAAAAGCGATAGTGAAATTGCCGGACACTTTATTTCAATTCTTGAATCAAAAAACATTTCACCAAGCGCCGAATACGTTGAAAAAGTGGTTTCACTTATCAAGGAACGGGCGTATTTTGTAGCCGATCTGTGGGATTTGGGCAGTTACTTTTTCACCGCGCCAAGCACTTACGATGAAAAAGCCTCCAAAAACTGGAAACCAGATACCGCCGAAATCATGCTTCAGGTACGCGAACAGTTGGCGCAGATGCAGGATTTTGCATCGGCTAGCATTGAAACAGCGCTAAAAGCGTGGATGGAAGCAAACAACATCGGAATGGGCAAGGTCATGCAGCCACTAAGGTTGAGCCTTGTGGGCGCGTTGCAGGGCCCGCACTTGTTTGACATTATTGAAATGATCGGCAAAGACGAAACCCTCAGGAGAGTTGATTCGGCCATTGCCCATTTTACTCACACGGCGTAAAGGTCAACTCATCCAGGAAAGCCAGAACTGCCGCTGAAGCTTCGACTGTAGGCATGCGGTCAATCAATTTTTGGCATGAAGCGAAATTCCTGGTAACCATCTCGTAAGCCTCACGGCGCTTGGCAGGATTGTCGTCGCGGTTGGAGTTGGTAAATGTTATAGCCTGAACCACTGATCCGGCGCGGAGTTCGGCCAGATCATACTTTTTGTATGGAGATTGGAATCCGCCGGTGTACTTGGTCTTGTTTTGCACAAAGACCGCCAGGGAATGGCCGTGCTGGTCGGCGAGCAGGAAATAGCCCTTGTTTTTGCCGTCCTGTTGAACCGTCCTAAAGAGTTTCCCGTCCCAGGCGGCATAGTCCAATTGACTGTATTTTACTGACTTGCGACGTTTATCAGGCTCGCGGTAATACAACTTTTTTGCGCCAGGAATTACCTTGGTATCCTTTGATATTTTGATGGAAGACCCATCCTTCAAATAGATTCCCTCCTGCGCAAAGCAGAGCATCGGGATCAGTAGCATCAACAATAATTTTCTCACAGGTTTAGGGGATTTGGGTGAAAACAGAACCATTGAACCTTTCATGGTTATTTCGAATTTCGATCAACAGCAAACGTAATGGAAATTTCGTATTTTACGGGCTCAAATCAATTAATTATGGAAAACGTTTCTACTTACATTTTTATTTTCATCGCGCTCGTGATCCTGTTGTCATCGTTCTTTACGGTCAAGCAGCAAACGGCGGTTATTGTCGAGCGATTCGGCAAATACCAGAGCATCCGTCATTCAGGGCTCCAGATCAAGATTCCGATCATTGACAAGATTGCGGGCCGAATCAACCTTAAAATCACTCAATTGGACGTTGTGATCGAAACCAAGACAAAGGACAACGTGTTTGTAAAAATCAAGGTATCGGTGCAGTTCATGGTGATCAAGGACAAGGTGTATGATGCGTTTTACAGGCTTGAATATCCTCACGACCAGATTACGGCCTATGTTTTTGACGTGGTACGCGCCGAGGTTCCAAAGCTCCGCCTGGACGACGTGTTCGAGCGCAAGGACGATATCGCGATTGCCGTCAAACGTGAACTCAACGAGGCCATGAGCAGCTACGGTTATGATATCATCAATACCTTGGTTACAGATATTGATCCGGACATCCAGGTCAAAAACGCAATGAACCGGATCAATGCAGCCGACCGCGAGAAAACCGCCGCCGAATTCGAGGCCGAAAGTTCGCGCATCCGCATCGTGGCTAAAGCCAAGGCCGAAGCCGAAAGCAAGCGACTTCAAGGCCAGGGTATTGCCGACCAGCGTCGCGAGATTGCCCGCGGTCTTGTGGAAAGTGTCGATGTTTTGAACAAAGTTGGGATCAACTCACAGGAAGCATCGGCTTTGATCGTGGTCACCCAGCATTACGACACCCTGCAGTCCATCGGGGCCGATACAAATTCCAACCTCATCCTGCTTCCCAATTCACCGCAGGCCGGAAGCGACATGCTCAATAACATGGTTGCTTCATTTACTGCCTCAAACCAGGTTGGCGAGGCGATGAAGATCGGAAATCGCAAACGCGCCATGGAGAAACGCAAAGAGAACGATGACGATTTCAACTCGTCGACCGAAATTTAAAAATTGGGGCTTCGGCCCTTTTTTTATGCCTAAAAAACATAAAACTGATTTAAATGCGATTTACCACAGTTTTAAATCAACGTCCTACTGCTACCATTTAAAATAATTTTTGTGCGCTCACAATAAAAATATGAAAGCCAAATTTAATTGATAAAAGTTATCGTGTAGAAAATTTAAATCGACAATAGCAATAATAATAAAACCATCTTTCACCAGAGGGTTTTAATTTTTAAAATCTATAGTGATTTATTTTGCGACGATATCTTCAGGCAGTTCGAATTTTTGGCGAAGTGCTTCGGACGTGTCACGCACAAAAGGCGATTCGCTCTTGGCCGACATGGTGAAAAATTTGGATAGCATTTCCCCGTCGAAATCGATGTGTTTAATTTTATCAGAATATTTCAAAATCCAATTGGCAAACAAAAGCGAACTCTTGTTGTTGGTGACATTTTTCCTGAAGGTATTTTGTAAAAGTCCAAAACCGCTAACGGATTTGATAGCGCCCGCCACCGAATCCTCGACCGTCTGGCGTTCGGCATCATTGGCGGCCTTGAAATAGCGGTTGATTTCCTTCAGCGCATTGTTGATAGCATTTTCTTCTTTCTTTCCCTTCTCCTCCCAGGCATCTTTGAGGGTAACGGTTCGGTTGAAAACAATTTTATCATCAGTTGAATCAGGATCGACCGTAAAGTAGCCAAGCCGCTGGAATTGAAAATGTTCTCCGGGTTTGGCAACCTTCAATCCGGGTTCAATATAACCTGTGATGACTTTAAGTGAATCGGGGTTTACAAACTCAAGGAAGTCCTTTTCTTTGTGTGTATCGGGCGCCTCTTCGGTAAACAAGCGGTCGTAAAGCCGAACCTCGGCGGCAATCGCATGCTGCGCCGAAACCCAATGCAACGTACCGGCAACCTTGCGCATCGAGGCTTCGGTGCCGCTTCCGCTAAGGCTTTCCGGGTCATAATTCACATGAATTTCGCTGATGAGGCCATCGGCATCCTTGATCACGGTCTCGGCCTTAATGATGTACGCGTTTTTCAGACGGACCTCTTTACCCGGCGAAAGCCTGAAGAATTTGGCCGGCGCATCTTCCATAAAGTCCTCTCGCTCGATGAAAATTTCGCGCGAAAAAGGAATTTCGCGAACCCCTGCAGATTCGTCCTCGGGATTGTTCTCGGCCTGGAGCCACTCTACTTTATCATGCGGATAGTTGGAAATCACGACCTTGACCGGATCGAGGACCGCCATCACGCGCGGCGCAATCTTATTGAGATCCTCGCGGATGCAGAATTCAAGCATCGAAACATTGATCAGGTTGTCGCGCTTGGCGATGCCGATCATATTGGCAAAATTCCGAAGCGAAGCCGCAGTATATCCCCGTCGGCGAAGTCCTGAAATTGTGGACATCCGCGGATCGTCCCAACCAGAAACGTGATTTTCATTGACCAGCTGTAACAGTTTTCGCTTGCTGACAACGGTGTGGCTCAGGTTTCGGCGCGCAAATTCACGCTGTTTGGGGCGGATGTTTTTATCGTCATAAATCTGGTCCAGAAACCAGTCGTAAAGCTCGCGGTGTGGCAGGAATTCAAGCGTACAAAACGAGTGTGAAATTGATTCAATATAGTCGCTCTCGCCATGTGCCCAGTCGTACATCGGGTAAATGCACCAATCATTGCCGGTACGGTGGTGGTGTTTGTGCAGGATGCGGTACATAATAGGGTCGCGCATCAGCATGTTGGGCGACTTCATATCGATTTTCGCCCGCAGGATATGCGTTCCCTCGGCGAATTCACCGGCCTTCATCCGTCGGAACAAATCCAGGTTTTCCTCAACCGACCGGTTGCGGTACGGGCTATCAATACCGGGTTGGTTGGGCGTGCCTTTCTGGGCGGCCATTTCTTCCGATGTCTGCGAATCCACGTAGGCTTTCCCGTTTATGATGAGTTGTTCGGCCCAATCGTAAAGTTGTTGGAAATAATCGGAGGCATACCGTTCTTCGGCCCACTGATACCCCAACCACTCAACGTCGCGTTTAATCGCATCAACGTATTCCTGTTCTTCCTTGGCCGGATTGGTATCGTCAAAACGAAGGTTTACCGGCGCATCATAGGAGAGGCCTAGTCCGAAATTCAGTGCGATCGAACTGGCGTGCCCGATGTGCAGATAACCATTGGGCTCAGGTGGGAACCTGAAACGCAGGCTACTTTTAGGCATTCCCGATGCCAGGTCGTCCTCAATGATCTGTTCAATGAAATTAAGCGATCGCTCTTCTGCCATGTCAATTAAATAAGGGCCAAAGTTACAATTTTAAGGCGTATCTGAAGATTGCACCAAACCCTGAAATGTTTACCTTTAAAAAAACTTTTCATGGGAACCATCAGGCTCAAAAACATTCGGACATTTTCCTATCACGGATGCCTTCCTGAAGAAGGAAAAATCGGCTCGGAATACAGCATCGACCTTGAAATTAAAACCGATCTGCGCAAATCGGCGCTCTCGGACAAACTGGAAGATACAGTTGATTACGTTTATCTCAACCGCGTGGTGAAAGAGGAAATGCAAGTGCGTTCAAACCTTTTGGAGCACGTGGCGCACCGGATCATCGAGCGCATTTTCAGAGAGTTGCCCCAAGTG
>JAEZGB010000087.1 GCA_023437485.1 Bacteroidota bacterium | reverse complement strand
AGTCCAGGGAATGTTTCGGCGGGTGGCTTCGTCGCAGATGCTTTTTGTACTGGGCCCCAATTCATTTCGCCTCCTGATCTCGCGCAATTGGTCAAGGTCTTTGTCCAGGTCATAATCTTCCCCCCTTACCAGCGCATAGCACAGATCGAATGCCGCCTGCGCCGCATATAGTCCCGCTTCTTCAACAACGTACGAAAATACCATGTTGTAGACTCCCCGCTCGTTGGTCCCGCGCGTTCGGCCATAACCGGTTTCCATACCGGCAAGCGATTGCAGTTCAAGAGCAACATGTTCAATGACATGCCCCATCCAGGTCCCGCGTTCCAGGCGGGTAAAAAAACCGCCACGGGCGCCCTCTGAGCATTCATGTTCAATCATTCCCG
This sequence comes from Bacteroidota bacterium, assembly GCA_023437485.1. Classification (GTDB taxonomy): domain Bacteria; phylum Bacteroidota; class Bacteroidia; order Flavobacteriales; family Flavobacteriaceae; genus Flavobacterium. Next base: position 31,117 of record JAEZGB010000087.1, on the reverse strand, counting down.
GAAGCAATGTTTCCAGCCTTTGTTTAAATCCGGGGATTTTGTCGGTGGGAAAATCTTCCAATTCTTCCAGATCAAGCCTGACTTGTATAAGGTTTTTCCTGTAGTTGCTCCAGATATTGGGTCCGCGGAGCACCTGTTTTTTAAGGATTTTCATAGGTAGTTTTTGTGTGATGAAGGCCTGGAGACCTTCAACTTCAAAGTTCACACGTACACCGTTTTATAATTTACAGAATTTACGCAAAAGGTTACATTTTTATAAAGGCTAGTGTAAATGATATAAAATGGATTTTTTTAAAAGCTGGTAGATTTAGTAAAAAGTATACTATGAAGGGAAAATTGGTCATCATTGGCGGCGCCGAAGACAAAGGCATGTTATCAGACAAAGAAGATGTCGATGACTTTCTGAGCAATGGAATCCTTAAAAGGGTGGTCGATGAATCCTCAAAAGGAACCCGGTCCAGGATTGAGATCGTACCCGCTGCCAGTGGCAATCCTGACGAAGTGGCCCAGGATTACCTCAAGGCGTTCGGCAGGCTAAAGGCCCGGAACACCGGAATTTTGAACATCACCAGCCGCAGCGACGCCGCAGACGAAAAGGTCCTTGAAAGACTGGCAAATTGCGACACCTTATTTATCACGGGTGGCAACCAGCTGCAGTTGACCCATTTGCTGGGAGGAACGCCGTTTTTTGAAATGATGAAGCAAAAAATGCAAAAAAGCGACTTTATTTATGCGGGGACTTCGGCGGGCGCGGCCGCGGTTCCCGAATCGATGATCATTGAAGGCAACAGCGATAACGCAATCCTAAAAGGCGCAGTCAAAACCACGGCCGGATTCGGTTTGGTAAAGAACATCATTTTTGACACACATTTCATCCACCGCGGAAGGATCGGGAGATTGTTCCAGATTATCCTGAGTAACCCGGAAATACTTGGAGTTGGCATTGAAGAAAACACCGGGTTGCTGATTACTGGTGACAAAATGGAAGCCATTGGCCCGGGGATGACGGTATTGCTGGACGGACGAGGCATCAGGAACAGCAACCTGCTAGAAGTACGCGAAGGGGTACCGCTTTCCATCGATAACCTGGCCCTTCACGTGATGAGCAAAACCGACGTATTCAACCTGAAAACGCGCGAACTGAAAATCATCACGCCGCCGGAGTGCCAGGTCTAGATCATTGCAGAGCGAAAGTCGGTATTTTGTTCCGGGGTAAAACCGGTTTCGAGAAAGGTTTTGAGATTGTCGATATCGCGCCGCAACATCTTTGACAATGTCGGTTCCAGCATCCGCGCCAGATTTTCGTCGCCAAACGAACTTTTTGGATGGTAGGAAAAAACAACATGCAATCTGGTGACGTGGGTTCCCACCGGATAAAATTCAACTTTACCGGCATTTTCGATGGTGCTCTCAGGAACTGATTGCCAACCGATTACCTCATTGCGCTTGTAATTGACAACGCGCGCGTCCCACTTCAAACCGGCCAGCCCACCGGGAAGCTTAACTTTCCAGGTCGAGGTGCCGTCAGCGTGCACCGTTACCGATTGCAGGTGCTTCATGAAAAGTGGCAAATTTTCCAGCTTTGACCAAAAATCAAAAAGCTCACCCACCGGCCTGTTGACCACCAGCGTTTCACGGATATTGACGTTGTGCGGTTTGATCTCGTCTTTGCCCATAAGGTCATTGGCCGGGCAATAGCCCGAGAATCCCCGGAACAGCAACAACCCTGATGCGACTGCTGCCGGCAATCGGTAACGCTTACTGCGAACCACTGCCAAAAGCAGTAATGCCCCGCCGGCAATTGACGCAATCCGGGAGGAAGTTCCAACATTCGGCGCATAGTGAAAATTTTCCATAAGTGCGATTTTCAAATGATAAGGAGGCTTTCAAATTTCTTCAAAAGCCTCCCGTCAATTAATGTCTTTTATATTTACAACATATCATCGTTGGCATGCAGGTAGTTCATGTAATGCAGTCCGCCAAGGTTTTCAAACTCCTCAGTGTCAAAGTGATTAGGCTCACGGTAACGTCCGGAGTAGGCTTCTTCCACTGAATATTGCTCATCTGCCAAAGGCGTTTGCGGTTGTGGCATCAAATTCAGGTCTGGGTTATTTTGTATCGTTTCCATGGCAAATAATTTAGGTTTGAACTTTACAAAGATCAACCAGAGCTACCTGAAAACTTTACAACATTCCAATCCCGCTTTACATAATTCAGATACTATCTGAGCCTATAAATTACTGAATGGCAATAGTATAGAGCTTATTTTGAAACAGGACCGTTCCATGCCGTAAACCCTCCAAGAAGGTTGTAACAGTCACGCAAACCCATCTGTGACATAATGCTGCACGCCTGGGCGCTCCTTCCGCCGGCCTTACAATAAACGTAATAGTGTTTGTCCGGATCCAGCGAATTAATACCGGCCAGGAATTCCTCGGGTTTATAAATATCCAGTAGTGTGGCATTGGGAATATGCCCGTCATCCCATTCATCCTGCGTGCGCACATCCAGGATAACTGCTTTTGGATCACTCCCGATCCGTTCGGCCCATTGGTCTTGTGTTAAATCCATTATACTTTAATTGAGCACCCGATGGCGCGTGTTTCCTTTGTTTTTATTTCCTTGCCGGCCAAAATCGCATCTACGGCATCTTCAACGTACTTTTGCTTCACCTGCGACACGTCTTCATAATTATCGTCAATAGCTCCTATGTACATAACCTCATTGCCTTTTGGCGTTTTTTTAAGGATGTAAACATGCGGGGTTTTGGTAGCGCCGTACTGCGGAAAGATTTTTTGCCCTTCGTCCATCAAATAAGGAAAATTGAATTTCTTTTCTCGGGCCCGAACCTGCATCAGCTCAAAAGAATCTTCCTTTTGCTTAGCCGGATTGTTGGGGTTGATGGCAATGACGGGAAACCCTGCTTTTTCATATTTGGAATTCAGGGCGATGATACGATCTTCATACGCTTTGGCGAAGGGACAGTGATTGCAGGTAAAAATCACGATGAATCCCTTGGCATTGGTATAATCCTTTAGCGAAACCATTTTCCCGTCGATATTTTTCAGTCGGAAATCCGTAGCGATTGATCCAATCGAATAACCGTCCCTGGCCTCAAATGCGGTAAACAGGAACAGTGCAAAAAATGCGGCAAGCGCCAAATTCAGTTTTTTCATAGTCATTGATTTAAAAATGTGTTGATTTCAGTTTCCAGTTCACTCATGGTAAACGAACGCTCGTAAAATTGACGCCGCGATTTTGAATAAATCAGGGTGGCCGGAAGCGCGCCGCTCCACTCTCTTGACACCTTCGGAATCCAGGCATTGGCGTCCGGCTCATGAAGGTGCACAACGTGACTGCCCAGTCCGTGTTTGGCAACAAACGGGAGCAATGATCCCTGCACCTCGCGTTTCATATCCAGGCTCACCAGTAAAACACGTAACCTGCGGTCGGCGTATTTTTGTGCCACAGCTTTAAAGTGCGGCAATTCCTTAATGCACGGCGCGCACCATGTTGCCCAAAAATTGATCACGTAAACCGAATCATTTTCGCGGTTGAGAAATGGTTCAAAAGATTTAAAGTCATAGGACGACACCTTTTGATTTGCCGACTCAATGATTTCGCGCGGCCGGGGGTCCGGAACACTTTCGGGCGATTTTGCGCAAGCGGCGACCAGGACCAACAATACCAGTAACTTTTTCATGAGACCGTTAAAATTAAACAAAGCTAAAAGCAGTTGATTATTTTAACAAAACAATAACAAACTCCATCCAAAATTGCCGTACATTTGTACCTACAAATATTGTAATTACAATAATGACAATTGAAGAGATCCTTAAGGCCGAGAAACCAATGCATATCCACAAGAAAATTCTTTTGAATATTCTTGTTACGCAACAATTGGTAAACGAACGGTTTTTGGAAGTCCTAAGGCCTTTTGACCTTTCCGGAGAGCAATTTAATGTTTTGCGCATCCTAAGGGGCCGTCAGGGACAACCCGCGAACATGTGCTCGATCCAGGAAAGGATGTTGGCTCGAACCAGCAACACTACGCGACTTGTTGACAAATTGCTTGCCAAGGGTTTGGTGGAAAGAAGGGTATGCCCGCAAAACCGCCGCAAGATGGAAGTTACGATCACTAGCCGCGGGCTTGACGTCCTTGAGCAACTTGACCCTTTGGTTGAGTGCCATGATGCAGCTTATGGCAAGTCCATGGAAGTGCGGGAATTGGAACAACTGAACTCTTTGCTTGAAAAGTACCGGACGATATGAAAGAAGTATTGACCCAGGCGCAAAATTGGCGCTATGCTACCAAAAAATACGACCCACTGCGAAAAATATCGCAGGACGATTTGGACACACTGATGGAATCAGTCCGGATGAGTGTTTCGTCAATGGGGCTTCAACCCTACCGTGTGCTGGTAATTTCTGACCGCGAACTCCGGCTCAAATTGCGGGCAGCCGCCTTTGATCAAGATGCCGTCAGCGAATCATCTTACCTGTTCGTTTTTGCCGCGAGCCGTGAGGAGTCCACAAACCAGATTGACCAATATCTGCGCAATATCAGCGCCACCCGTGAAATATCTTTGGAGAGCCTCGGCGGTTTTAAGCAAATGATGCATAAATTTGTTGACGGCCTGTCTGAAGAAAATCGCATGGCATGGGCTGAAAAACAATGTTATATTGCGATGGCAAATCTTATCGGCACGGCATCCCTGCTTAAGATAGACGCCACGCCCATGGAAGGCTTCGACGCCGGCAAATTTGACGAAATACTCAAATTGGAGGATCAGGGCCTGCAAACCGTGGTAATAGCGGCAGTTGGTTATCGCCATCGGCAAGACAAAGCGCAGCACTATAAAAAAGTGCGCAAATCAAAAGAAGAATTATTTATTCATTTATAATTATTTTAAACCTAAAAACAATGAGGAATTTCAAGATGATCGCGATCGCCCTGTTTATGGCTTCCGCAACCGCCGTATCGGCACAAACCATGAAAAAAATCGACTCGGGGAAAAGCAAGATTAACTGGGTTGGGAAAAAAGTTACCGGCGCACATGACGGATTCGTAAAAATCAGCGAAGGCTATCTGAACTTTGACGGCAAGGAACTCACCTCAGGCTCGATCATTGTGGACATGAATTCAATTACGGTTACGGACCTTCAGCCCGGAAAAGGCAAGGAAAAACTGGAAGGCCACCTGAAAAACGATGATTTTTTCGCCACCGACAAATATCCTACCGCTAACCTGTCATGGAAAAATGCCAAGAGCAAAGGAAATGGTACTTATACAATCAATGGTTTCCTGAACATTAAAGGACAAACCCAGCCCATCACCCTGGACCTTATCATGAATGGCAATACCGGTACGGCCAATTTCCTTGTTGACCGCACCAAGTACGACATCAAGTACGGATCGGGATCGTTTTTTGACAACCTGGGAGACCGCGCCATCGATGACAATTTTGAAGTTAAGGCAAATATCGTCCTGCAATAATATTTTTCCGCAATCATAAAGGCCCGTTTCGACGGGCTTTTTGCGTTATTTATAACTCAAACAAAATGAAGATCCTGGTCATCGACAATTACGACAGTTTTACCTTTAACCTGGTTCACTATCTGGAAGACCTGGGGTGTATTGTCCAGGTGGTCCGGAATGACGACGTAAGTATTAATGATGCGCGCGCCTGTGACGGAATCGTGATCTCTCCCGGTCCGGGCGTACCCTCACAGGCTGGCAATATCATTGAAATCATTGAAACGCTTGCGGCCGAGCGCCCCATTTTGGGAATTTGCCTGGGACAGCAGGCCATTGCCGAAGCCTTTGGGGCAACTTTGGTCAATCTTGAAAACGTCCATCATGGGGTGGATGCTCAAATTGAAGTCATCCGGCCCGACGGAATCTTTGATGGATTGCAAACGCCCATCCGCGTGGCGCGTTACCATTCCTGGACCGTATCGCGTGAGGTACCCGCCGCGCTTGAGGTTACCTCGGTTGATCAACAGGGCGAGGTCATGTCCTTGCGCCACTGTCATTATAATGTGCGCGGCGTTCAGTTCCATCCGGAAAGCATCCTCACGCCTCAGGGAAAAAAAATGCTCGAAAACTGGCTCGAAAAATTTGTCAAAAATCGGTGAACTACACTTTAGGAACGTTGAACGGTCAATTTAATTTTTTATATTTGATTGATTTCAAAGCACTTACACAACCTAAACTACTCACCCATGGCACTTTTTGGCAACAATATCCGTAAGATCGTACAGGAATTCCGGAAAATCAACGAATATTACTTTAATGACCTCAATAAGGAAATCCATGACTCTTTTGAGGATTTAAAGTCAGAATATGAGGAGAACAGCGGCGTGGTTACGGAGTTTGAAGATTTTGTGCACGAGGTGAAAAACAAACTAAGCGCGCAGGACGCGCATCGGCTGGAATATTTCACAAGGCGTATGTCAAGGCTCAACCGGACTGCCAGGCATGGCGTTGAGGCAATGTGGGAGCTCGCCCGCAACCAGCGAAAGCTCACCAATGAAAGCCTCCGGGAGTATGAGCAATATGAAACATAAAAAATCCCGCATCAGCGGGATTTTTTTTAAGCCTTTAATTTCTTGGCCAGGCCTTTAGGCAGCGCGTCCTTGTGCAGCAATATGCCTGTTGACTTGAGTTGGACAAAAGCCTTGGTCACATAGAGATAACCTTTGTAATCATTGGTCTCACCCCATGAATTCTTCACTTTATAATACTCGCGCCCGTTTTGGTCCTTGGCCAGCCCGACAATCTGCATCGCGTGATCATCGGTCGTGGAAAGCGTGTAAAGCTGTTCCAGCCTGAGGTCTTCGGTTACGGGCTTTTCAGGCATCGGGCCGGTAAAGAGCGCCTTCTTTTGCTCAGGGGTTGCCTGGGTCATATCCATTTCAGGAACAAAGGCAACACCGTTCTTCCATGAAAAATAAGGCTCGGACACATCCGTTGACCACGCCACGGTGTAACCCTTGTTAAGGGCATTGTCAATAATGTCAGTCAATTCAGTCATCGGCACATTGTACACCATGTCGTAGCTCCAGTTATCGGGCACCGGCAAAACGATTTTCTCGTAGTAGGGGCTGTCTTTGTAGGAGGAAAATTCCATGTAATCATTCGGATTTATGCCTACCACCTCTTTTGCGAACGTGATGGGAGTGTGCGATTTTCCGCCATAGATAAAACTTTCAGGCAACTTACCCAATTTGGTGTCCAGGAAAGTGCTGATATCCGTTACCCACGAAGCCTTTTTCCCGGGAGTTTCGTCTTTCATGTATGCGTCCAGGATTTCCTTGAATTCTTTTTGAAAGTCAGCCGATTTAACGGTTCCTTTTCCATAATCTTCAAGGGTATAGGCCTCTTGCGGCATCGCGCCGTATTTGCGCATGATATTGAGAACGTCGTGGGTTTCTCCCCCATCGCCAAGCCCCAGGTTGCCGTTAAAAAGGATATAGTTGCGCGCTTTTGAAAAATATACATGGCGGGCGATAAAGATCTCGGCAAGGTCAACCGGTTTCTTGCCCATCCTGATCATTTCTGATTCCAGAAACGAATTGCCCGAATAACTCCAGCAGGTTCCCGCCGATCCTTGGTTCTTGACCGAAGTAGCCTCCAGGTCAATGACTTCGGTAAAATGATATTTGGAACTGATCGAGGCATTGTTGATGACTTTGTTGATCAGGTCATCCTGCGCGCTTAGGGACATCGCAGCCAATAAAACATACGCTGCTATCGCATTTCTAATCATGATGATAATTTTAAAACGCTAAAATTAACCAAACCCTCCAAGTGGCAAATAATTTTAACAACTAATGTTACACCGTTGGATGATTACCGGACAAAGACGGGGGTGGCCAGGGTAGATCTTTTCGCGTCAAAAAGATATCCGCCGTAATCAAACCGCTGCAGGTCTTCGGGAGTCTTCGCGCCGGTGTCAATGATAAAGCGAGCCATCAACCCCCTGGCCTTTTTGGCAAAAAAACTGATCATCTTGAGTTCGCCGTTGTGCATGTCGCGGAATTCGGGCGAGACCACCGTCGCCTTGAGTTTTTTGGCATCCAGCGCCGAAAAGTATTCCTGACTGGCCAGGTTCACCACCAAACCCTTTCCTGCCTCGCGGTTTACGGCTTTGGTGAGCACCGGCCGCCAAATATCATACAGATTCCTGTGTGGGCCAACCGGCAGCGGTGTTCCCATTTCCAATCGGTAAGGCATAATCAGGTCAAGGGGCCTGAGCAAGCCGTAAAGCCCTGAAAGTATGCGAATATGTTGTTGCATCACCTCAATTTTGTCCTGCGGGACCGTGTAGGCGTCAAGCCCGTGGTACACATCACCATTGAATGCGTATACCGCCTGCCGCACATTTTCCCCCGGCCCGGTTATTGTGAACTTTCGCTTGCGATTGCGGTCCCAATTGAGTTCGGCGAGTTTTGGTGAAATGTCCATCAATTCCTGGAGCCGCGCCGGATTCAGCTGTTTCAATTCCCTTTGGATTTCGCGGGAATATTTTAAAAATGCGGGTTTGGTGAATTTGTCGGTGGGAACTGCAGTATCAAAATCCAGGGTCTTGGCAGGCGAAACAAGGACGAGCATAAAACGGTTTTTGTCAAAATTAAGCATAAAAAAATCCATAAGCGTAACGCCTATGGATCTTGTGGAATGTTATTCCTGTTTATGAGGGTGACTGATCAGTTTGGTCATGACCTTCGAGTTTTACAACTTTGTTGTAGAGCCCAAGGACGAGGAAAGGTGACGCCCATTGCCCCACAAAGAGCGCGGCATCATTTTTTCCCAATATTTTCAATGTTGCCGAGATTCCCATCGAACCAAGTGCCGCCCATAAGAAAAGGTCTGACGGAAGCCTTGAGGTTTGTTTTTCAATCGCTTTTGCCACCGGGCCTTCCTTCCTTGCGGGGTTGGCGCCGTTACTTCCGGTTAATTTGCTTAAAGTTTGTGTTTCCATAATACATTTTTTTGAAAATTGTTGTTATTCAAGAAGATGTATAAATTGACGAATTTTAACCGGTAAGGCGGTTACAGAATTGCGGGCAGTGCTTATAAAATTTTAATCCTCTTCTTCCTCAAGTGCCTTACTGACAGAGTAGGTGCGCCATTTTTCAATACATTGCGCCATATCGTCGGGAACCGGTGAATCAAACCTGAGCATCTCGCCGGTTACCGGATGTTCAAAGCCCAGTGTCTTGGCATGCAGCGCCTGTCGCGGAAGCAACTTAAAACAGTTTTCCACAAACTGCCTATATTTTGAAAAGGTGGTTCCTTTCAGGATTTGATGCCCCCCGTAACGCTCGTCATTGAAAAGGGTGTGCCCGATATGCTTCATATGGACTCGGATTTGATGCGTACGGCCGGTCTCCAGCACGCAGGAAACCAGGGTCACGTAGCCAAAACGCTCCAGCACGCGGTAATGGGTTACGGCAGGTTTACCGATGGTTTCGTCGGCAAAAACCGCCATCTGCATCCTGTCTTTTACATGCCGGGCAATATTGCCTTCAACGGTTCCCTGATTTTCCTTGACATTGCCCCATACCAGGGCAAGGTATTCGCGTTCCGAAGTCTTGAACTCGAACTGGCGCGCCAGATGGGCAAGCGCGTGTTCGGTTTTGGCAATCACCATCAGCCCGGAAGTATCTTTGTCAATACGGTGAACCAGCCCCGGGCGATTGCTGCTGTTCAGCGGAAGGTTTTCAAAATGCCACGCCAAGGCGTTGACCAGCGTGCCGGTGTAGTTTCCGTGACCCGGATGCACCACCAGCCCGGGCGGCTTGTTGATCACCAAAAGCGAATCATCTTCAAAGACAATGTCAAGAGGGATGTTTTCGGGATCGACACGGTTTTCAAACGGCGGGTGCGCCAACAGGATCCGCACCACATCGCCAGGCTTTACTTTATAATTGGACCTGACCGGCAAATCATTGACATAGATATCCCCCTTTTCAGCGGCGTTCTGGATTTTGTTGCGCGTGGCGTTGGGGACCAGGTGCATCAGGAACTTGTCAATACGCAAAGGTTGCTGGCCCTTGGTGACCACAAACCTGAAATGTTCAAACAGGTCGTCGTCAGGAGCTTCGAGGATTTCAGTACTCATGGTTCAATTTCATCAGAAGCGGCATCGACGGGGTCAGCCTCTTCAAAGACAACTTTTCCGTCGCCCAGCACCAAATCAATTTTTGAAGCTTTTAGCACCTTGTCACCGGGCTTAAGCTTCTTGCCATCTTGCTGCAGTTCCAGCACCATATCTTTGCCCAGATAGGGTTTATAGGTGATTTTTCCGACTTCCAGCCCCATGGCCTCCAATGTGGGTTTTGCCTGGCGAAGGGTTTTCTCGATTAGGTCAGGAACGCGTACCGATGAAAATCCGGATGAGTTGAGCTTGATATAGATCTTGCGGTCTTCTTTGACCTTCTCGCCCGCAAGCGGATCTTGCTCCACAACGGTGTACTTGGGGTAGTCCTTTTTGAAGTCCACAGTGTCAAGCAGCACATAATCAAGTTCCAGGGCCGCGAGTTTTTCATCCACCTGTTCCTCGGTAAGGCGGCTAAGGTCCGGAACGGTAATCTCATCACCGTGATTGGTTGTATAGGTGAGCCAGTGCATAAACAGGAACACCAGACCAACTATTATAGCCAGGCCGATGCCTACCTGACTGAAAAAGACTTTGCTTTTAAGGTACTCGCGTAAGGTCATTGGGAGCGGTTTGGCGCAAAGATATAAAATTGGGACCGGTAACAGGATTGAAAAAATTAATGATAATTTTGTGTCAAACCTGAGCCAATGATAAAAACTGCCGTTGTCATGGGCGGATATTCCGATGAATCCGTCATCTCGCTGCGCAGCGGGCAACTCATCCTTGACAACCTGGACCGTGGGCGCTACGAGCCCTATGCGGTACACATATTGCCCGATGGCTGGCACGCGCTTGCCCGTGGAGGCAAATATTTGATTGACCGCGCCGATTTTTCATTTTCGATTGACGGTGAAAAAGTGACCTTTGACGTAGTGATCAACACCATTCACGGCACTCCCGGCGAAGACGGCCACATGCAGGCCTATTGGTCCCTGATCGGGCTTCCGTACACGGGCTGCGGGTTTTACCAATCGGCACTGACTTTTAACAAGCGCGATACACTTTCTGTCCTTTCAAAATTCGGCATTCCAAAGGCTGAATCGGTCTATATTTCCAAAGGCGATAAATTTTCCGGTGATGAACTCAGGCAAAAGCTCGGTTTGCCGTTTTTTGTCAAACCCAACCAATCGGGAAGCAGCCTGGGAATTTCAATGGTCAAAGAACTGGATCAACTTCCGCGCGCGCTCGAACTGGCTTTCGCCCAGGACGATGATATCCTGGTGGAATCTTACCTCAAAGGGACCGAAGTCTCGGTAGGCGTCCTTAAATTCAAAGGCGAAACAACCGTACTTGGACTTACCGAAATTGTTTCGCACAATGACTTTTTTGATTACCAGGCCAAATACGAGGGCAAATCAGATGAGATCACCCCTGCCCGGCTGGATGTCAAGACAGAGACACTGGTGCGGCAAACGGCGGCCAGGGCTTATGATTCCCTTGGAATGAGCGGCTTCTCCCGCATCGATTTTATCGTGGTGGATGGCCTGCCGCATTTTATCGAGATCAACACCAATCCCGGTCTTTCGGCACAAAGCATTTTCCCGCAGCAGGCCGCTCATGCCAAAATCGCTTTCAGTGACCTGCTGGACAATGAAGTCGAACTTGCCTTAAATAGGAAAACATGGAAAAAATAGCGGTATTTCCCGGTTCGTTTGACCCCGTCACCCTGGGGCATTTTGACATTATTAAACGCAGCGTCCCGCTATTTGACCGGATCGTGGTGGCCATCGGGACAAACGCCGACAAAAAATATATGTTCCCGCTTGAGCAGCGCGTGGCCTTTATTCGCGAATCCTGCCGGGAATTCCCTACCGTGTCGGTAGAAACCTATGAAGGGCTCACCATCGATTATTGTGAAAAATTAGGGGCGCGTTACATTATCCGGGGGCTTCGCAACCCAGCCGACTTTGAATTTGAAAAGGCCATCGCCCATACCAATCGTACCCTGGCGCCAATCGAGACCGTTTTCCTGCTCACCGCCGCCGATACCTCCTTTATATCGTCAAGCATTCTGCGCGATGTGATACGCAACGGCGGCGATTATACCAAACTGGTTCCCGAAGCGGTCCGTGTCAAAAAGGAATTGCGATGAGAATATGGGTTGCGGCTTTGATGTTTTGCTGGGGATTGTTTGCCCAGCCCCAGGACCTGCTCACCGTCTTTGAAAAGGGTGATGGCAACCAAAGCGCCATTTACCGCGAAACCATGGATTATTATCAAATGCTGGCCGCCCGGTTCCCCACGGTTAAGGTTACGCAAATGGGGCTGACCGATTCGGGCGAGCCACTTCATCTTGTACTTTTTGATCCCGGTAAAACCTTCAGGCGCGAAGGAAGGGCAACGGTATTGATCAACAACGGGATCCACGCCGGGGAACCTGATGGCATAGACGCTTCAATGATGCTGGTGCGTGACCTGGCCCTGGGCAAAATAAAAATGACCGGCAATGTGCTGGTTGCGGTGATACCGGTGTACAACATCGGCGGAGCCCTCAACCGGAATTCGACTTCGCGTGTAAACCAGGAAGGACCGCGGGAATATGGTTTTAGGGGCAACGCCCGAAATTTTGACCTGAACCGCGATTATGTCAAAGCCGATTCTCGCAATACCCGCAGTTTTTACCGCATTTACCACGAACTTGACCCGGATGTCTTTATCGACAACCATGTTTCCAATGGCGCCGATTACCAGTACGTGCTCACTTATATCATGACCCAGCCCGACAAGTTGGGGCCGGTGCTTGGCAAGTACCTCAAAGATCAGATGATGCCGCAATTGGCGCGCGACCTGAAAAGGAAAAAGTTGGAAATTACGCCTTATGTCAACGCCTGGGGCACTACTCCGGAGAAGGGCTTTGCGCAATTTTTTGAATCGCCAAGGTACGCCACAGGGTACACGGCGTTGTTCAATACTTTGGGATTTGTGGTGGAAACCCATATGCTAAAGCCGTACCCGCAGCGGGTGGCGGCAACCTATGAGTTTATGGTATCCGTGCTGGATTTTACCGCTGGGGAATCGAGGGCAATCCGCGCAAAAAGGCAGGAAAATGCCGATTATTTTGCACGCGCCTCTACTGCCGTGATACAGTGGGAGCTGGATTCGACAATCGTTGAGAGGTTAGAGTTCCGGGGCTATGAAGCGGGCAAAATAAAAAGTTCAGCGACAACGGGCGACCGGCTGTTTTACGACCGGAAAAAGCCCTATGTAAAACAAATCCCGTTTTACCCCTCGTACCGGCCGGCAAAGGAGGTTACCATGCCCCAGGCATACGTGGTCCCGCGCAGCCAGTGGCATGTTCGCGAATTGTTGGACCTGAACAAGGTGCAATACAGGGAACTCGCCCAGGACACGGCGATGCTTGTCAGTGCCTATCGAATTATTGATTACAAGACCGCCAACCAAGCCTATGAAGGGCATTACCCGCACCGCGACACCCGGGTTTCATCAACCTCTGAGCACGTGACTTTCAGGGCGGGGGATCTTTTGGTCACGACATCACAGCCCGCACGCCGATACCTACCGCAGGTCCTGGAGCCCGAGGCGCAGGATTCGTTTTTTAACTGGAATTTTTTTGATGCGATCCTTCAGCAAAAAGAGCATTACTCAGATTATGTCTTTGAGGACCTGGCAGCCGAATACCTCAAAAACAATCCGGGTGTAAAGCAACGTTTCGATCGCGAAATGGCCAACAACCCAGAATTCGCGGCTAGCCCGCGTAAGCAATTGGATTGGATTTACAAGAATTCGCCGCATTACGAGCGCGACCACATGCGTTATCCAATTTACAGGATTGATTGATCATGCAGGGGTGGCCATTTGTGACTCGCAAAACAAAAGCTTGATATTCTCATACGAATTTTCAAGGGCTTCGCGAACCTGGCGGGGTGACTTCCACTCCACTTTTTCAATTCCCTCTTCCAGCTGGCCTATCGGATCGCCGTCAAAATTGCTGAGCATCTCATACCAATGGGTGACCTTGAGTTTGTAACGGCCATTGCGTTTGAAGATGTGATATGTCTTTTGCAACTTTTTAGTAATCAGCAGTTTGCCAACTCCGGTTTCTTCTTCCACTTCACGCAGGGCCGTGTATTCAATGTCCTCCCCCTTCTCGATTCCGCCTTTGGGCAAATCCCATTTCCCGTTGCGGTAAATGAAAAGGACCTCGCCCTTGTTGTTGTAAACCAATCCGCCGCCGGCTTTTTGCACGGGAAGCATGGCCCGCAACTTTTTCATGATCTCTTTTTCATTGGGATGGTAGAGATATGCCTTGGAAATCTTATTTTGATAAAGTTTGACGATAACTTTTTTAAGGTCAACGCTTTCAAGCAAAAAGAACTTGAAATCAGTCTCTTTTACGATCTCATTTGTAAGGAAAAGCGGCTTGTCGTTCACAAAAACTTTATACATTTGCAGTATGATTTTCAATGCGGACACAGCCAGGAAGACAGCCGAATTGCTTTTGCAAATTAATGCAATAAAATTGAATCCGAAAAATCCCTTTACGTGGGCTTCGGGTTGGAAGTCGCCCATTTACTGCGACAACAGGCTGGTTCTTTCATTCCCTGCCATCCGCAATTACATCAGAGAGGAATTCTCCAAAAACATTGAAAAACAATTCGGAAAGCCTGACGTCATTGCCGGTGTTGCAACAGGTGCCATCGGCATTGGAATCCTGGTGGCCGAGTACATGGGGTTACCCTTTGTGTATGTCCGCCCTGAACCCAAGAAACATGGCAGGGAAAATCAGATTGAAGGATTTTTGCAAAAAGGCCAGAATGTGGTGGTGGTTGAAGACTTGATCTCTACCGGAAACAGCAGCCTGCAGGCCGTTTCGGCGCTCAAACAGGCCGGTGCGAATGTCAAGGGCATGGTGGCCATTTTTAGCTATGGGTTTGACGTGGCCAGGATTAATTTTGAGGCGGCGAACCAGGATCTTTTTACCCTATCTGATTACGACCACCTTTTGGAAACCGCGGTATCGCGCAACCATATCACTGAAGTTGAACAACAGACTCTAGCCCAATGGAGGGAAAATCCTTCCCAATGGGGAGTCGCAGTATGATATTATGGAACTGAACAGCCCCAAAGTTACGGTTGACAAGCCGGCAAACGAACTTTTTGATTTGCTCTCCGACGTGTGCAACTATAAAAGTATCCTTCCTGAGAATACAAGCAAGTTTGAAGTAGTGGACCAGGACACCTTTATTTTCGCGCTTAAGGGCTTTCCTGATATCAAACTCAGGATCAAGGAAAAGTCGGCGCCGGGAAAAATTGTCCTGGGCGCGGCGGGAGGTTCCATCCCTTTTGAACTCACCGGCTACATTGTTCCGGCCGGCGAATCGAGCTCAGAGGCGCAATTTTATTTTGATGGCCAATTAAACGCCATGATGGCCATGATGGCCAAAGGTCCGCTCACCAGTTTGCTCAATGCCATGGCGGGCAACCTGCACAAAATCTGATCCCCTGCAAATCAGGTTTTTTTTCATTTAACACGGTAATAAAAGCGTGTTAAGTACTGCCTATGCTCCTGGGTATTAGGCCCAAAATTCTATTTTTGAAAAAAAGCCCTTATGATTTTTCAACCGAATCTTACAGTATTTTACACCGACGATGATCAGGAAGACATCGAATTTTTCAAGGAAGTGACCAGTACGCTTCCCAACTCGCCCGAAGTAGTTTCCCACAACAACGGCCGAATGCTGCTTGAGGCCCTGCACAACCCTCCACCCCATCCGCACGTGCTTTTTCTTGACCTGAACATGCCGGGCCTTACGGGTTTTGATGTTTTGCAATCAGTAAGGAACAACGATGCGCTCAAGAACCTTCCGGTCGTGATTTTTACCACGTCGTCCGATGAGCGTACCATTGCCAAAAGCCGCGATCTCGGCGCAAGTTTTTTCTTGCCAAAGTCAGCGAGCTTTCCACAGCTTAAAAAATCAATTGAACACGCCCTTAGCATTGACTGGTCATCTTTCAATCCGGCATTGGATCCATTCGTCTATACCAATTAATGAAAGTTGCCGACTTGCAAAGCGTAAATTCTTTTCCCGAAAGGCTCAAGGCCGCCACAAACTTGCTCCACCGCGAACTTGAATCATTGGAAGTTTCAGCGAACCTCGCAGCGGGAATATTGCCTGAAGAACAGTATTTAAAGTACCTGGAGGCGATGCACGATTTTGCCGGATCAGTGGAACAAAAGGCTTTCCCCTTGCTCGAAGGCCGGCTTGACGATTTGGAATCCCGGCGCAAACTTCATTGGCTGGGCAAAGACCTCGGACGAGATCCCAAATCATTCAATGCGATTTTTGACGACTCCCCCTGGGATGAAGCCTTTGCTTTTGGCGTTGCTTACGTGCTTGAAGGTTCAACCCTGGGAGGCCGCTACATCCGCGCGAAACTTTTGGAGCAGGGACGGATCCCAGAGCAAAAGATGAACTTTTTTGACGGATATGGAAATAAAACCGGGATAATGTGGAAACATTTCCTAAATTCAATTTCCGCCTTCGCCACAACCGCTGAGCGGGAATGCGGGATCATGAGAGGTGCAAATTTTGCCTTTCGATCGATCCGCGAACATTTACGATTACAGATTGCATGAAGATTACAGACATCGTTAACCGGGATTTGGTTAACCTCACCAATTGCGAACATGAACCGATCCATATCCCGGGAAGCATCCAACCGCACGGTTTTTTGTTGTCCTATCACTCCACAACCGGCAACGTCAATTATTGCAGCGCCAATATTGAACAATTCACCGGCCTTAGGCCCGAGGGGATCCTGGGCAAACCGATTGACCAGATAGAGGGCCTTGATTCAGGGGTGATCATCGGCCGTACCGAAGCCACCGTTTTCCAGTCCAGCACCCCCTTGCGGGTCACACTGAACAATACAACTTTTACCTGCAGCGTACACCGTTCAGATGATTCCATCATCCTGGAAGCCGAACCCGCGCAACCGGTTGACGAAACCCATTTTTACGACCAGACCGCCCGGTTTTTGTCCTACATGAATGATACACATTCACTGCAGGAACTTTGCGATCTTGTAGCCCGCGGCACGCGCGAGATCACGGGATATGACCGCGTGATGATCTATCGCTTTGACCATGATTACAATGGCGAGGTGTTTGCCGAAAGCCGCCGCGATGACCTGGAGCCGTTCCTGGGCCTGCATTATCCGGCGACCGATATTCCGGCGCAGGCGCGCGACCTTTACCTGAAAAACCTGCTTCGGCTTATCACTGATATCGGGTACCAGCCCGTTCCCATACTGACCCTTGACGATGGCCGGCAGAAAAACCTTGATTTGAGCCTTTCCATCCTCAGGAGTACCTCACCCATCCACATTCAATATCTGCAGAACATGGGCGTCGGGGCAACGCTCACCATTTCGCTTATCCATCAAAAAAAGTTGTGGGGATTGATCGCCTGCCATCATTACTCGCCCAAGAACCTATCGCCTGAAATTCGGCTTGCGGCCCAATTGCAGGGACATTTCATCACTTCGCAAATTGATGTCCGGCAAACCAACGAGGAATACGAACTTTCCCGGAAGACCGGGCTCGCGCTGGAAAAGCTGCACGACTTTCAACGAAGCGTTGGTGATAATTTTTTTGCCGAAGCCGTCCGCAGGCCCGAGATCCTGGCGCTTTGCAATGCCTCCGGGGTGGCGATCGGTTTTGAAGGCCTTTTGTTTACCGGTGGATCGGTGCCTGCCAATAGCAAAATTTACGAGATAGAATCATTCCTGTTTCGCGAAATGGCCGAAACCCCTTTCCACACAAACCGGCTGCCTGGCATAATGCCCAAAATTGATTGCGGCGATGCCTCGGGAGTTGTGTACCATCCGCTGGGCACGGCCAATTTCATCATCTGGTTCCGAAAGGAAACCGTGACCGAGGTCTATTGGGCAGGAGACCCCGAAAAGGCCATCATCAAAAATGAAAAAGGACTATCGCCCAGGAATTCGTTCGAATTGTGGCGCCAACGCGTTAAATGCCAGAGCAAACCCTGGCTGGCCCCGGAGCTCAGCGCAGCGGCATCTTATGCCCATTCCTTGCAAAACCACATGAATTTCCTGATGCTCAGCGACAAGGATCGCCGCAATACCGAGCTCAACAACATCCTCAAGGAAAGCAATTCCGAATTGGAAAACATCAATTGGATCAGCACCCATGACCTGCAGGAACCACTGCGAAAGATTCAACTGATGGCCTCGCGGGCGCTGATGCGCGAAGACGAAAACATTCCGCCGAAAGTGGTGGCATCGCTCCACAGCATGAACAATGCGGCCAACCGGATGCAGACACTGCTGACCGACATCCTTAAATACACTAAGATCCAGCACATGGACGAGAGTTTCACAAGGGTGGACCTGGAAGAGTCGATTGGCGAATCAATGGCCGCCGTAAGCGATGCGATTGCTGAAAAAGAAGCGGTGATCAATATTGGAAAATTGCCGGTTATTAATGGCAATCCGTTCCTGTTGCAACAGTTGTTTTCCAACCTGCTCTCAAATTCGCTCAAGTACAGCAAGGCCGACGTGGCGCCTGAGATTTCAATATCGGCGCTTTCGGATCCGCAGCCCGCCCAATTTCCGCTGGCCGGCGACAGGCTTTTTCACGTGGTGCAAATCCGGGACAACGGGATCGGGTTTGAACCTGAGCACGCCGAATCCATCTTCAAGATCTTTACTCGGCTGCATGGACAGGAATTCAAGGGTTCGGGAGTTGGACTTGCCCTTTGCGCCAAAATCATGCAAAACCACAACGGTCACATTAGCGCCACAGGTAAACCCGGTGAGGGCGCGGAGTTCACACTGTACTTCCCGGTGGGCGACCGTTCGCCGGTATGATATAATTCTGGTGCTTTAGCCGGGAATTATAATTGAACCACTTTTGTTAAAAGCGGTCAGTTCATCGTATTTATGTGCAACTAATGGAAAAATTTAGGTGTGCGCGCCTGATTCGATTAATATTGCAGTAATTTCTTAACCTTTAAGTAACAATCAGTTAATGGTTGCAGAATTAATCCCAAATCGATGCTCAAAACCGATCCTCAACTAAAAAGTAATGATTGCGGCATAAGCGCCATTAAAACGGTCTTTAACCTGTACGGGAAAAACATCTCGCGCAAGTACATCGAGCAGCATGTTCCGCTTGAGGAGAAAGGTTCGCGAATTGCCGACCTCCGGGACTTCTTTTCCAAGCACGGGTTTGACGCGCAATTTAAGCTGTTGGACATCAACTACATCAATGGCGACACGACCCACATCAAGGAGCTGCTGCCTTTTGTGATCCCGGTAAAACACAAAAACAGCCTGCATTATGTGGTGGCCAATGAACTCAAGGGCACCAAGCTTCATATTTTTGATCCCGCCAAAGGCAGCCAATATTACCTCACGGTCCAGGAGCTCAAAAAACGTACGCACTTCCAAAAAAACCATTGGGACCTGGCCGAAGCCGAAGACAAGATCCGCGCGATGATCTCGCAGGACTTGCAGGACTACAAGATCAATGTGAATGAAGCACTGGCTCAAAATGGGCACGCGCCGCTGTTCAACAAACTTACTTATTTCAAATACCTGCGTGGCAATTTTGGCTTCAAGGACGCCGAAGCCGAGAAGAGCTTTTTGCAGGACCTGCTCAAAAACCAGGATATTTCCAGCGTTCCCACCAATTTCAAAACGCTGGAATTGGACAAGGGCCGGATCCGGAACAACGCGCCCCTGATTTTGGTGGTACGGCCCGGGGCTTCCCAGGAAGAATCGGTAACGCCGCCCCAACCCTACCCCGAGGAGCAACGCCGCAGCCTGTACTGGCAACTTTTCCGGCAATTGGGCGAACACCGTAAACTTTGGTACATCTATATCTTCGCGGCACTGTTTTCAGCCACCACGGCGCAGATCGCGGTTTTTACAAACCAGATCCCGATTGACAACGTGCTCCCCACCTACAACATGAATACCTTGGTGTTATTTGCCATCGGGTTGGGGATTTATAAGATTTTTGACCTCTTTACCACTATATACAAGAGCTTTGTCCAGATCCATCTAGGCAATGTTCTGGACCGGTATTTCCTGTTTTCGTTTGACAAGAAAATCAACCGGTCATCACTATCCTACATCCACAGCTATAAAAAAGGCGATTTGATGGAAAGGGTAAGCGATTCACTTAAGCTCAAGAGCTTTTTTATGAAGTTTTTTACCGGGATCCTGGTAGATGTGATCGTGTCAGTTTACTCGCTTTGCATCCTGTTTTTCATCAGCCGCAGCCTCACGCTTATCGTTTTGGGGGTGATGATCCTATTTTACATGTGGTTCCGCTTCATCACGCCCTACCTCAAGCAGAACGAACGACTGCGCTACATTCGCAAAGCCGATTTTCTTTCCAAAATGATGGAAAAAGTTGAAGGCATTCAGGTGATCAAGAGCTTTAAGATTGAGAATTTTCACTCGGGCAAAATATTTACAAGCATTAACGATTATTTGCGCATCCAGCTCAGGAACGGCTATATTGACCTGCTCAACAAGATTGTCGTGGCGACGATCGTGATTATCTCGACCATCCTGATCATTGTCTTTTTGACCAAGATGGCGATTGAAACACAGCTCATCACACTGGGCCAGATCGTGACTTTCATTGCGCTCTCAACCAAGATTTTCTCATCGCTCAAGGGAATTCTGGACGACAATCTTACACTTCAGGAAAATGAAGTGATCCTGCGCCGCTACATGGATTTCAATGAGCACACCCGCGAACCGTCCAAGAAGGGAATCCGCGATTTCAATATCAACAAGATCGAGTTCCAGAACATCAATTACGGCTATCTGCCCAATGAAAACGTGCTCAAGGACATCAACATTACTTTGTCCAAAGGCGAAAAAATCAAAATTGAGGGCCAAAACGGATCAGGGAAATCGACATTTTCCAAAATCCTGACCACGCTTTACAAACCCAATTCAGGTTCCATTCTGGTTAACGGGCGTGACAAGAAATTTTACAATGAAGAAAAGGTGCGTGACAAAATTTTGTTGGTGACCAATGAGGATATTTTGTTTAACGACAGCATTCACAACAATATTGCGCTGGGGAAAGAGGTTGATGCCGAGGCAATTTTGGACCGGGCCCGTGACATAAACTTTTATGATTTTATCGCATCAAAGGACGATGGGCTGGATTTCATCATCAATGAAAACGGAAAAAACCTCTCAACCGGGCAACGCAAAAAAATCCTGTTGCTGCGTGCGCTTTTTGCCGATGCCGAAATCGTGATCCTGGACGAGGTGCTTTCCGGCATGGACATCGAATCGCGGAACATGGTCGAATCGCTGATTGACCAGGAACCGGGCAAGATTTACATCATCATCTCACATGAGCCCATCACCAATATCAACTTCTCTAAAAAATACCGCATAAGCAATGGAGAACTCAATATACTATAACACCAAGGCCATCAACTTTATCAAGATTCTCAACCGGATCCTGATCGCGTTCCTGTTGGTGGTAGCGGTGTTGATTTTTGCCCTGAGCATCAATGATACCGTGACCTTTACGGGCGGGGAAATCTATTCTGACACCCCCAAGATGACCATCAACTCGCCTAACGAGGTGCGCGTGAGCAAAGTTTTGGTCCGCGAAGGCCAGGAAGTCAAAAAAGGCGATACTTTGTTTTTGCTTGAAAATCAACGCACCAAATCAGACCACGATATTTTGGTGGCCGATATCGCGGCGAGCGAACGCAAGGTCGAGATCATCAAGAACCTGATGGCCAATACCGTTGAGCGGAAAAAGTCGCTTCAGCAGTTGCTAAAAATCCAGTCCAACATTTACAAAACTGACCGGAACAAAACGGCGCAGGAAATTGCGTTGCTCAATGACAAATTGCGTCTTTCCAGCCAGCAAAACTCAATTTTGGCCGACAAATACCGTACGGACTCGCTGCTCTACGCCAAAGGCGCGATATCCCGTTATGAACTCACCGAGTCAAAAAGCCGCAATCTTGACAACCGCAAGGGACAGGTTGACGTGACGGCCACGCACCGGGTCAAGAATTACGATTATGAAAACCTGGCCAATAATTACCGGATGTCCAAAAATGACCTGCGCCGCACCATCATTGATGTGGACAATCAGATTCAGAATTACGAACGCGAAATCCTGGAACTGGAGAATTTTATAAAGGACGGCAAGTACAACCTCACCTACGTCAAGGATGAACTCGGCAAACTTGTGATCACCTCGCCGCTTGACGGAACGGTGTCCAATCTTTTCAATACCCGCCAAAACACTGAACTCTTGAACAAGGGCGAATTGCTCTCAGTGATTGCGCCGTCCCGCGAAAAATTTTACGCCAAGATCTATCTGGACGAAAAAGACCTGATTTACATTAGGCCTGGCCAGGAAATCAATTTAAAGCTCGACGCGTATAATTACTACCAGTTTGGCCCGGTCAAAGGCCGCATTACCTATGTATCGCCCTCTGATGTTGACTCGACGTTTTACTGCCTGGCCACAATAAACCGCTATAATTCCAACATCAAGCTTAAGGCCGGATACAAACTTAAAGGCGAGGTGATAATCGAGGAAATGCAGCTTTATCAGTACATCATGAAAAAGCTTTTCAACAAAATCGACAACAGCGTCAATTAAAATGAGATTACCCCAACTACTGATTCTTACCGCATTGTGCCTGGGATTTGAATCCACTGCACAGGAAGCGATGACCTTTGACGCGTGCCTTGAGCGCGCCATGCAACACAACCCATCCATCAGGAGCGCGCTCTACAATGAAAAGATCGCGGTATTGCAACACCGGGCGAGTTTCGGCGGTGTATTGCCCGTGGTTACTGCCGATGGCGAAAACCGCAATTCCTGGGGTAAGGAAATCGACTCAGATACCAACCTCTTTGTCAATGACGTAATCCGCAACACTGAAGGCACGCTCAACGCGACCTTTA
Source organism: Bacteroidota bacterium (assembly GCA_023437485.1). Taxonomy (GTDB): domain Bacteria; phylum Bacteroidota; class Bacteroidia; order Flavobacteriales; family Flavobacteriaceae; genus Flavobacterium. Next base: position 7,988 of record JAEZGB010000087.1, on the reverse strand, counting down.
ATCTGTTTTCAGGGCTGACGGTATTGCACAGCATCCGCGCGGCCAAACAGGACAAGGACATCACCCGGGCCAATATCGAGGTTTTGCGCAACCAGGTAACCATTGAACTTGCCCAGCGGTTCATTACCATCCTCTACCTGCAGGATATAATTGAGGCCAACCGCGAGCAGATTGCCTCCAGCGACAAACAGCTTGAAATCGCGCAGCTGAAATATGATGCGGGTTATATTGCCGAGAGCGAACTTTTCAAGATCAAGGCGCAGAAAGCCAGTGAAGAACTCACGATGCTCACCAACCAGAACAATTTGAACGACAATATGATCAGCCTTAAGCAACTGATAGACCTGCCGCTTGACGCTGACCTGCTTTTGCTCAAGCCCGAGCTGAATTTAAATGAATACGTAGCCGAGAGCCGCGACCCGCTTGAGATCAGCAAAAAAGCGGTAGACATCCACCCAGCTTTCCGCGCCAGCCTTTTAAACCAAAAACGCGCCCGTACCGAGCTTGCCCTGGCACGCGCCGAGCGCTATCCGCAACTGAGCATGAGGCTCATGTGGCGTTCCAACGTAAACCATGAAATTGAAGATTTTGTCCACTATCGCGATCAGATGGACGGCAACATTTCACGCCAGATCCGGTTTTACCTTACCATCCCGATCTTTAACCAGTTTTCGACACACTCCAACATACGTTCGCAGCGGTGGCTTTTCAAACAATCCCTGGTCGAAACCAAGGTGGAGGAAAACCGGCTGACCAAAGAGGTGCTGCTCGCCATCAACAACGCCAAAACGGCACTAAAGAAAAATGAGGCTTCCAACATCGCCTTTGACTTTTCGCAGCGCAGTTTTGACGCCGACGCGCTTAAATTTGAAATGGGCAAAATTTCCATCACCGAACTCAACACAAGCAAAATCCTGTTCAACAACACACAGGCCGAACTGATCCAATCCCGGTATGAGCTGCTGTTCAACAATGCGCTGATCCGGTTTTATATGGGCGAAGCTTTTACGTTATGAGAAAACTTTTGGCAATAGCAAGTTTTTTGACCCTTTTGGCGTGCGCCGGAAAGGTTTTTAGCGATTCAGAGACGTTTGATTCAAACCGATGGCCCCGTTCACAGGCCGTAATATTCGATTTTGAAATCCGGGAAGCCGGGCGGTACAATCTTTTTGTTGATTTCAGCCATGTTTACGAAGGTATACCGATGGCATCGGTACCGATGCGGATGTCACTCTCGGGCCCGCATTCAGAGACTTTTGATTTTGATCTGCAGATCATGAAAAACGGCAAACACGCAGGCGACTGCGCAGGCGATTACTGCGACATATCGGCACTAATTACCACCGCGGAACTTCAGCCCGGCGCCTACAAACTGGCTCTCAACCAGGATTTTGACCACGATTTCCTTCCCAATGTGATCCGGGCGGGCTTCTCGGTCAAAAAAGATCAATAGACCATCCTGACCTCGCGCACCGCGTAGCATCGGACATTCCCGTCCTCAAACTCAAGTTCCAGTTGGCCCTGTGCCGAAACACCGCGGACAACCGCCATGAACCTGCCGCCGGAGTCTTCAAACATAGCCGCTTTGCCAGCCATGTACAACCGCCTGTGGTACTGTTCCCACAACCCGGCCTGGTCCCGGGCCAAAATTGCAAGATTATCCCTGACTGACCCGACAATTTCCTGCAGTAACTTCTCCAGGTTATGCCCGATCCCGGTTTCAACAAGAATCGACGAGGCCGAGGGAAGCCCGTCAAAATCGCGCTGGTTTACATTCACGCCAATTCCCACTACCGAGTTGATCTGCTGGCCAACCAAATTCTCAATAAGGATGCCTGCCATCTTTTTGTTGCCTGACAGGATGTCATTTGGCCATTTTACGCTCAGCCGTGGAACTTTACACGTGTCAAGTACCTGCAAAACCGCAAGCGTAACCGCGACGTTCAGCCCAAAAAGTTTATCGACAAATGCAACCGATCCGGGCACATACACGCTAAAGGTCAGGTTTTTACCGGGTTCCGAAACCCACCGCGACCCGGCCTGGCCCCGGCCCCGGGTTTGCGAATGGGCAAATGCAACCGTATAAGGTTCAATACTGCCGGATGCGGCCATTTCTTTAAGAAAATCATTGGTTGAAGGGATGGCATCGAGTTTGATTATACGCACTGGCAAAAATTTGAAAACGACCTTTTTAATCTTATGTTAAGGTTCAAATTTAACCACAAAAATTGATAACTTTGCCCAATACTATATTTAATAAATGACTAAAAAAGCAAGCAACAACGATGTACTTTTAGCCAATATCATCAAAGGAATAGAGGAAGTAAAAGGTAATGACATTGACATCCTGGATTTAAGAGCAATTGACACCGCGGTCTGCGACTATTTTATCATCTGCAACGGAAATTCCAACACCCAGGTTAACGCAATCGTTAACTCAGTCCAAAAAACCGTATCAAAGGAACTTAAAGACAAGCCCTGGCATGTTGAAGGCACTGACAATGGTGAGTGGGTGCTGATGGATTATGTCAATATTGTCGTGCATGTTTTCCAGAAACACATCCGCGAATATTACAACATTGAAAGCCTTTGGGGTGATGCTAAAATTACCACCATTGCCAATAAATACTAACTACCCGAACACAATTAATGGCCAAAGACAACCAGAACCCGAACAGAATTAGGATTAGCCCCTGGCTGATCTACGCTGCTGCAATCCTGATTTTCCTGTTCATCAGTTTCATTTCGGGCGGATCGTCCTTCCAGGAGCCTGCCAGGACCACATCGTCAAAATTCAATGAATTCCTGGAACGCGGAGATATCCAAAAGGTCATTGTTTACAATAAATCGGAAGCCGAGGTTTACCTGACCCCTGAAGCCACCGCTTTGCCACAACACAAAGGCGTGGCCAAGAGCCTTCTGAACAAACCCAACAAAGGGCCTCATTACGCCCTCGACATCGGAAATGACGAAATCTTCCAAACCAAGCTTGAAAACGCCGTAAACGAGGGCAAGTTAAAGGACTATAACTTCAGCGCCAAGAACAACTGGACTGAGATCCTGATGACGCTCCTGCCCTTTATCATCATCATTGCGGTATGGATCTTTATCATGCGGCGGATGTCGGGTGCCGGCCCAGGCGGTCCGGGCGGCCAGATTTTCAATATCGGCAAATCCAAGGCAAAACTTTTTGACGAAAAAACCGATATCAAGACTACCTTCAAGGATGTCGCCGGTCTGGAAGGTGCCAAAGAGGAGATTCAGGAGATTGTGGAATTTCTCAAGAACCCTGAAAAGTACACTAATCTGGGCGGAAAAATCCCGAAAGGAGCCCTTCTGGTCGGGCCTCCAGGAACGGGTAAGACGCTGCTGGCCAAGGCGGTAGCGGGAGAGGCAAAAGTTCCGTTTTTCTCACTTTCAGGATCTGATTTCGTCGAGATGTTTGTAGGGGTGGGAGCCTCAAGGGTACGCGATCTCTTTAAGCAGGCCAAGGAAAAAGCGCCTGCCATTATCTTTATTGACGAAATCGATGCAGTAGGGCGCGCCCGCGGTAAGAACAACATGTCAGGTTCAAATGACGAGCGGGAAAACACACTCAATCAGCTCCTTACAGAAATGGACGGTTTTGGGACCAATTCAAACGTTATCGTCCTGGCCGCTACCAACCGCGCCGATGTTTTGGATAAGGCCCTGATGCGCGCCGGCCGTTTTGACAGGCAGATTTTTGTTGACTTGCCGGATATCCGCGAACGCAAGGAAATTTTTGAAGTGCACCTCGCCCCATTGAAAAAAGTTGAGGACCTGGATACTGACTTCCTGGCAAAGCAGACCCCCGGATTTTCCGGAGCCGATATCGCCAACGTCTGTAATGAAGCGGCACTGATTGCCGCCCGAAACAATAAAGCAGCCGTTGACCGCCAGGATTTCCTTGATGCCGTTGACCGCATAATCGGAGGCCTGGAAAAAAAGAACAAAATCGTGACGCCTGATGAAAAACGCGCCATCGCGATCCACGAAGCGGGCCACGCCACGGTGAGCTGGATGCTTGAACACGCCGCGCCACTGGTTAAAGTGACCATCGTTCCGCGCGGGCAGAGCCTTGGAGCGGCCTGGTATCTTCCGGAAGAACGCCTGATTGTGCGGCCCGACCAGATGCTGGATGAGATGTGCGCCACCATGGGAGGCCGCGCCGCGGAGTTTGTGACCTTTGGGCGTATCTCGACCGGCGCGCTGAGCGATCTTGAAAAAGTGTCCAAACAGGCGCGTGCAATGGTCACCATTTATGGTTTGAACGAGAAAATCGGCAACGTGACCTATTACGATTCGACGGGCCAAAACGAGTATAGTTTTTCAAAACCTTATTCAGAGGAGACTGCCATGGTAATTGACCGCGAAATCTCGGCGTTGATTGAAAGCCAATACCAGCGCGCAATCCAGATTCTTCGCGAAAATCAGGACAAGCTCAATCAATTGGCCGACATCCTGATTGACAAGGAAGTAATTTTCAAAGATGATCTTGAAACGATCTTCGGAAAGCGCCCGTGGGACAAAAATCTGCAGGAAGAAACCTCGCTTTAGCCCACCGCTATAATTTTTACAAAAAACTCGACTGCCGAATTTTTGCAGTCGAGTTTTTTTTATCTTTGAAACTTAAGGCAAACCATACCAAAGACAAAAACATGAGTCTTTTCAGGAAACTTTTTAGAGGAGGAAATGATTCACCTGATCAGGAGAGTCACAATGAATACAACAATCCGCAGGGGGCAAGTTCGGCCCCGCCGGATGAAAAGTTCACCTTCAACTTCAAGAAAAACGGCGGAAAATTTCTGTACTGTGAAAACATGGACGAAGTGCGTGAACAGTTTGAAAATATCCTGGAGGAAAATGATTGGTTTGAGAGCGATGCAATGTGTTTTGAGCCGCGCCTGTACAGTCTTTTGGAAGAGAACAAACTCAATTATACCAAACCGGTAAACCCCAAGTTCCTGCTTGCCTCATGCGAAAACCTGATTGCCGATGAAGGCTCGGTGCTTATTTCATCCAATCAGATCAAGCAAAACAAACCGCAGGACCTGCCGGCCAACATGGTAATCCTGGCTACCACGAGTCAGATCCTGGAGTCCAAAAGCGACGGCTTGCGGGTTATCAAAAAGAAGTATGACAAGGACTACCCCACCAACATCACGACCATAAAGTATTTCGAGAAATCCAAAGACGAGGATTTCATGCAATATGGCAGCACGGCAAAGAACCTTTACCTGCTGCTTCTGGAAGACTTGTAAAATGCGCGAAACCCTTACGAGAAGCCTCTCGGGAATTATCTATATCGCGCTTTTGACCGTCGCGACCTACTCTTCGCCATTCACCTTCTTACTGTTGTTTGGCACATTCCTGGGAGTCTGTATCCAGGAATTTTGTGACCTGGTCCACATCCGCAAGACCCTGCCGATCCTTTCCGGCCTGGGGTTGTTTATCGCCTTCACCCAATTTTCAAACTATCACACAGGCAATTTGCTGATGCTGGGCATCTCGCTGATCGTTTCCGTGAAGTGCCTGATCTTCCTGTTTGACAACCGCAGGCAATCACACGACGAGACATCAAAATACCTCTATCTGCTGGGATATCTGGTTTTTCCGTTTATCCTGATTACCCGCATCCCATTTATCGACGGAAGTTACGAACCCCTGGTGCTTTTGTCCATTTTTATTTTGATATGGACCAACGATACCTTTGCCTTTATTACGGGCAAAACCATGGGCCGTCGAAAACTTCTGGAAAAGATTTCGCCAAAAAAAACGGTCGAAGGCTTTTTGGGCGGCTTACTTGCCGCAACCGTGGCAGGTTTTCTTTTGGCGCGCTACACCCTTGACGCACCCGTTTTGACTTGGATTATACTCGCAGTGGTTGTTTCCATTACGGGAACCCTTGGCGATTTAGTCCAGTCAAAGTTCAAACGCGTTGCGATGGTCAAGGACAGTGGCAGGATCATGCCAGGGCACGGCGGAATCCTGGACAGGTTGGACAGCGTGATATTTGCCGCGCCTTTTGTATTTTTGTTTTTTCAAATCATCAGCTATGTTTCATAAGGAAGGCGGTAAGATCATCCTGGTTTCAACAACAATCGTCGTGGCGCTTTTGCTGCTCGCCGATAAATTCATCGCAAGTGGCTGGCTGCTAATGGCCGTACAGGTGATCATCGTGATTTTCCTGTTGCTTATCCTGCAATTTTTCAGGAACCCGAAGCGTGTTGTGGCGTACAATGACGCCCACGTGATCTCGCCCGTCGATGGCCGGGTGGTTGTGATCGAGGAAGTTTATGAACCCGAATACTTCAAGGATAAGCGCCTTCAGGTTTCGGTTTTCATGTCGCCCATCAATGTGCATGTGACCCGCTATCCCGTGGGAGGCAAAGTAAAATACAGCCAGTACCATCCGGGAAAATTCCTGGTGGCATGGGATCCTAAATCAAGCACCGATAATGAACGGACCACCGTTGTAGTGGAAAACCATGAATTTGGCGAGGTCCTGTACCGACAGGTTGCCGGTGCTCTTGCCAAACGCATCGTCAATTACGCCAAGGTGGGCGATCAGGTGGTACAGGGCGCCGACGCCGGGTTTATCAAGTTCGGGTCACGGGTTGATATCTATCTTCCCATCGGAACCAAAATCGAAGTTTCGCTCAAGCAAAAAGCAGTAGGCGGAAAAACCATCATTGCCTCAAAAAATGCCTGATGACCTTAACAGCCGGTTTGCCCAGGCCGTAGAGATTGCCTCGGGAATGTCGCAATCCGAATTGCCACAGGACGTGCAGTTGAGGCTTTATGCATTTTACAAACAGGCCACCTTAGGCATGCCATCGACCAATTATTCCAATAATTTTGACCTCAGGAACGCATTCAAGACCAATGCCTGGATGCAGATCAGCCATCTTTCGGCCGATGAAGCCAAGGAGCGTTACATTGAAATGATCCACCAGCTTCACAAACAATCAGGCAAATGAAAAACACGCTGGTTTACATTGCAATACTTGCCATGATATTGGCTTGCGACAGGCGGAAATATACTGAAGTTGTCGAAGTTCCCTTGCCAACGGCGCAGGAGAAAGTCCAGATTGGCAATCCCGAAGACGTTCGGGCCGAACCCGGCGCATTCAACATGGTGATGCTCCCCTATCCATACGACGCGCTCTCGCCGCACATCGATGCCCTGACGATGGAAAATCACTATTCCAAGCACTACCTCACCTACACCAATAACCTGAACCGCGCGCTTGCCGGCACTGAGTTGGAAAAACTTACCATCGAGGAAATCCTGCGCAAAATGGACATGTCAAATACCGCGCTTCGGAACAATGCGGGTGGGTTTTACAACCACAGCCTGTATTGGGACATTATGGCGCCCAAGGCAGGTGGTGAACCCAAGGATACCATCGGACAAATTATTGAACGTGATTTTGGGTCCTTTGAAAATTTCAGGGCCGTATTGACCGAAGCCGCCGAGAGGCAATTTGGTTCAGGATGGGCTTGGCTGGTGGTTGACAAAGCCGGCAGATTGCATGTAACCTCGACACCCAACCAGGACAACCCGCTGATGCCGCAAGCAACGGTCCCGGGAACGCCCATACTGGCACTTGACGTTTGGGAACACGCTTATTACCTGGGTTACCAATACCGTCGCCGCAAATATATCGACGCATTTTTCAATGTGATCAATTGGAAAAAAGTGGGCGAAAGGTACGAGGATGCGCTGAGGCGAAAGTACTAGTTTTGGGTTGATAATTTATAAATGCGAGCAACAGGTGTTGTATAAATAAAGGGCTGATAAGTTATTTTTTAAACTTACCAGTCCTTAAATTTTTACTCTGCGTTCCCGCTTAAATTTGAAATTGACCCCAATTATTAATTATTAATTATTAATTATTAATTATTAATTGATCTGAAGTCCCGAGAGCCTTTCCTCAAGCGCCGAAATCTTGGCAAGTGCATCG
>JAEZGB010000050.1 GCA_023437485.1 Bacteroidota bacterium | reverse complement strand
TATTCAGGGCCGAACCTCAAGGCTAAAAACAACCTCAAAGGTTTCTAACCCGAGGCGCAGCCGAATTGTATGGAGCGCAGCGAAATAAAACCTTTGAGGTCTAAATTACAACCGGCACCCCTGGCGTTGTCTGCGCAAAAACCGCATCTTTTGTTAAAAGCTTCATTGTAGACTACTCACTACTCATAACCCACAACCCAACCCCGCGTGAGCGATCGAGCCGGCATCCTTTTGCGAGGCTACGAGCAAAAGATACAGGTGAGAGCGCGACGGCGCCCAAGGCAGTATATTCAGAGGGAAAAGGCTGGTTGCGCCGGCACGCCCTAATTAATTATCTGATGCGTACCATTCCGCAAAAGAAGTTTCAGTTTCCTGCAATTTGAGCGAGTGGAGGCTGAGATATCCGGGAAGGCGTGAGGCGATTTTGGAAGCGAAATCAATAACCATATTCTCACTGGTGGGCTGATAATTGACCAGGATCACGTGGTGGCCGCGGCTTTTTAATTCTTCGGCGAGTTCAACATGTGGGGTATTCTGATTGAACACAGTGGCGTGGTCAAAGACATCGACTACTTCTTCCTTAACAATCCGTTTTAGATCGCTGAAGTCAATCACCATACCGTACTTCACATGTGAAGGATCCAAATTAGGCTCACCAATTACCGTTACCGAGAGTTTATAGCTGTGGCCGTGGACGTTTCGGCATTTGCCGTCATATCCATACAGCGCGTGGCCGGTTTCAAAACTGAACTGCTTGGTGATCCTTATTTTTGCCATGGCATAAAAATGCAAAGGTAGATGTTATATTTTTTTGACGTTTGCTTTTTAAAAAGATATTGCCTTATATTTGCACCCGCGGGGGATTAGCTCATTTGGCTAGAGCGCTTGCCTGGCAGGCAAGAGGTGACCGGTTCGAATCCGGTATTCTCCACAATAAAAAAACCGTCAGCAATGACGGTTTTTTTTATGGTCTTTCTTTTATGCTTTTGGCAGAGGTTGTCCTACCGCAATGTCACAGCGGTGTCCGGGCTGGCCGTGCGGTGGGTTCATTCCCGGAGCAGTAGCCTCTGTAGGCGCATTCAGGATTGCCGGCGCCTGATTGGCTGTGGGTGTCACGGTGGCCGTGGGAGTGGGTGTCACATTAACCTTTTGCGCAGGAGTGGTTGCGGGTTTGGCCGGAGCTGAACTAAGCGGAGCACCCACGGCAATATCGCACCGGTGGCCGGGCTGGCCGTGCGGCGGATTCATTCCGGGAGCGGTTTGGGTTGAGACCGGTGCCGGAGCGGCAGGCTGTGCAACGGGAGCTGCCATTTCCGCAGGCTGTGCGGCTTCTTGATTCTGCGTAGGAGCGGTGGCTGTTGCCACTGCGGTTGAATCAGTTGAACTTTCCTGTGGCTGCAGTTCCTTTTTACATCCAATGAGAAGGCCGGTTGCGAGGATCGTGCAAAGTGCGAAACGAATTTTCATGGTAAAAAAATTAAAGACTTCAAATATAGTCTTTTAATATGACCAAAGGCAAAACGTCAAAAAAATGCCCGCAATTGAATGTTTCCCGTGTGAATGGCCTGTGCAGTTTCGCTTTTTCGGCCCTGGTAATTGATGTTGATGTCCAGGTATTGCGTAAGGTTTTTTTGCACCAGCATTCGCCAGGTGAGGTTTTCGCCAGGCTGTAATCCTTCAAGCATCTGAAATGCAACCGGCGAATTGGGGTTTCCGATAAAATCATTCTGGTAATAAGAAAATTCACCGTTAAGGGTAAGTTTCCTTTCAGTGGCAAAGTTAAATGATGTTCCGATGCGCTGCTGCTTGAGCACTTCGGTCAGGCCCATTTCATTTTCCTTTAGCTGATATTCAAAAAAGACGTCCCATGCCGCATTTTTGGAGAACAGGTAGGATATTTTTGGGGCCGCCTGATAGCCCGAGATTTCAAAATTGCGCTCCTGGAAGTTTTCAGATTCCAGCGCAGAGGCGATGGTTTTTCCAGATAAACTAAAAAGCCAGTGCGTTTTGTAAAGATGTGCGTACTGAATCTGATGCGAGTGATTGCTCGTTTCTTGCGAACCTACTGAGAGCAGGTTCCGCGCGCGGTTATTGAGAAAGGTGTAGGTGAGCGAATGATCCTGCTTGCCCCGATTGTAAAAAAGACTGTTCCGAAAGGAAGCGTTGAGCCCAAGAAGGCCCTCGCGCGATTCCGCAAAAGGGTTCAGGTCAAAGTTCCCGCCTTCCCGGACTATGCGCCTGTCGGCCAAATAAGATGTCTGGTTAAAAAAGTATGAAATTATCTTTTTAATCCCGGCCTCATTTTGCCAGCCGGTCGGATTGAGGTTGACCGATGCCGAAAATTTATTCTGATGTGTGCGGATGAAAACCTGGTTGGGCAAAAATACCCTGACGTACTTCGCCTGATCGGGAAAGGGGGCCACTTCAAATTCCTCGAGTTCCTGCACGCCGTTTTGGTTGTAATCATTCCACATATAAACGCCCTGGCCGGGCTCAACCTCCAGATAGGTGAATTCCTGTTGTGGAATGGTCCCGGAAGTTGTTTCGTAAGCCGCCGTCAGCTGCACAAACTGGTTGAAATACCGATCATTATACAGGATTCGCGAATTGAGCGACTGTTCAGATTTGCGCTCGGCATCGGTAAAATCCAGCGTGCGGTAATTGACAAAGACTGAAAGATCGGACAACTCGGTCTGGATCAATTTGGATTTGAGATAGTACGATTGTGAATTGTTGACACGCTTTAAAAATCCCGATTGCAGACTGTCATTGCGGCGGCGCAGAAACCCGAGTTCGGCAAATACTTTAGTCGAATCGCCGCGCCCCACAAACGCGCCGTATTCGGCAAAACGCTGGCTCAGGGCAGACAGCAGCCCGGTTTGTTTGATGGTTTCCTGATTGTCTTCAAAGCGGAAACTTCCGCCAGCCCAATTTTTTCCAAAATGCCTCCGGCCTTGCGCGAAAGCCCTTGCGAAACTGGAACTGGAAACCTCGCCGTCACTCTTGAGATAACTTCCCGAGGCGTTGGCCTGCCAGCGGCCGATTCTGATCCTGGACTCGGCCACGTGCCGGCTTCCCGAGAAATTTTCAGAGAAATCGAGTTTTTCAAACTGGTATTTTGCAAAACCGGAATTGCCCAGCGAATCCGGATTTTTCAAGGTGGACAGGCCCGCGATAAGCAGGCTTTGATCGCCACGGGGCAATGTGAGGTTCCAATCGCGATCGAACTCGATGGTAAACAGCCGCTCGATGGTACGGAAATCCTGATCGATCCGTTGGTAATTGGCAAACGCATCGGTATGCCACTTTCCGGAAAACAGTCGTTTGCGGGCGTTGAATTTTCCGGCAAAACCTGCGTTGTTGCCGTCATCAAGATTGGAGAAAAGGTTTTGGTCGTTGTTGCTGACGGCAACTTCAAAATCGGCTGATGTCTTGTCAGATGGCGAATACCTTCCCATCATCGTTGCCAGTTGCAATTTTACCGGTGCAATAAGCCGTGTAATGGGTTCATAATTTCCCTGCAAAACGCCGTCCTGCGGAGGTACATATTGGTAAATTTTTCCGATGGCCGCTGAACTCGCCAGGATATAATTCCCAAGACCGTTGCCAACAAGGGTAAACCGGACATTGTAAAGTTCGTCAGCGGGATTGTTTGAATACTCAAAAAACTCGACGCCGCCCGTACTGACCTTCCGGTAGAGGATTTTGTTTTCCGAATAGGAATCGACAAAGGCCGAGGGTGCGGTCATGTTTGTGGGATCGTCACCGGCACCGGCAAGAATTTGGGCCTGCTCCTGTGAGAGATTTTGCTGCAGGGGCTGGTTTTTGACATCGGATTCAGAATAGACAAACCCGCCCAGGCTCCATTTTTCCTGCTCATGGATTGCGCCTCCATACCCTACAAATCGCGTGTAATTCCGGTCAGAGAACTGGTATTCAACATTGATGCGCATCTCTGAAGTGATCGGAAAAAGCGATGTAAAGCGTATCTCGCCCGCGTTGTAATCGATAACATAGTCATTGTTCTCGCCCCGCCTGAGCAGGATTCCGTTAACAAAAACCCTTTCGGAGCCTGAAATTATCAGAATAAACAACTCGTTGTTTGGCCCGCGCAATTTGTACGGGCCCTGGTTGCCTTCCTGTCCGGTGAAAGAACTTCGGGCGTATTGACCGCGCACGATGGCTCCCGATCCAAAAAGGGTGGTGTGTTTTTCCTTGTCGCCGATGCGAAATGTGCTTGATATCCCCTGGACTTTTTTATTGAAATTCATAAAACGCGATTGCCGGTTTTCAAGAAAGAGGTCGCCGGCGCGCACGGCCCATTTTTCGCCCGAAATCTCAATGAATATCTGGTCAAATTCATCCAGCCGTTGTGAATAGCCGCTTTCCTGCAAGGGAATGTTCGAGTCCTGGATTGACGCTTTTAGTGAAACCTTGTCAGACAGTTTCCCCGAAATCTGCAAGTCCAGATTGGAGTTCACCACGGCGTTTTGGTTGTTTCCCACCGTAACCCCGCGCGTGATGCTTCCTGATGTGGTCAGCCCCTCAAATGGTACGAATCGTTTAAGGGGATCGCGGTTGGCGCGGTATAAAACTCCGGCCTCGCTTTGAACTACCTGGTCCTTATTGTAAAGGCTGTATCGACGGGTGAGGTAATCCGGATAGCGCAG
>JAEZGB010000005.1 GCA_023437485.1 Bacteroidota bacterium | reverse complement strand
GGCAAGATTGTCGAGCGTCCGCAGCACATGCTTATGCGCGTTTCGGTAGGCATCCACCTGAATGACCTGGAGGCCGTGATCGAGACCTACGACCTGATGTCCAAAAAATATTTCACCCACGCCACGCCCACGCTTTTCAATGCCGGAACGCCAAAGCCGCAGATGTCGTCGTGTTTCCTTTTGCAAATGCAGGACGATTCGATCGACGGAATTTACGATACGCTCAAGCAAACTGCGAAAATTTCGCAATCGGCGGGCGGAATCGGGCTTTCGATCCACAATGTCCGCGCCACGGGTTCCTATATCCGCGGTACAAACGGCACCTCAAACGGTATCGTCCCGATGCTCCGCGTGTTCAATGACACGGCGCGCTACGTGGACCAGGGCGGGGGCAAACGCAAGGGAAGTTTCGCGATTTACGTCGAGACCTGGCATGCCGATATCTTTGAATTCCTTGACCTGAAGAAGAACACGGGCAAGGAAGAAATGCGTGCCCGCGACCTTTTCTACGCAATGTGGACTTCAGATTTGTTCATGAAGCGCGTGCAGGAAGACGGCCAGTGGACACTGATGTGCCCCAACGAATGTCCGGGCTTGTACCTGGTGTATGGCGAGGAGTTCGAGAAACTCTACACCAGTTACGAGGAGCAGGGCAAGGGCCGCAAGACCGTCCGTGCGCGTGAACTTTGGGAGAAAATCCTCGAGTCGCAAATCGAAACCGGTACGCCTTATATGCTTTACAAGGACGCGGCCAACCGCAAGTCAAACCAAAAAAATCTCGGAACCATCCGCAGCTCAAACCTGTGTACCGAGATCATGGAATACACCGCCCAGGACGAAGTGGCGGTTTGCAACCTGGCCTCGATTTCGCTTCCGATGTTCATCGAGAACGGCGAGTTCAACCACAAGCTGATGTTTGACGTAACCAAGCGGGTCACCAAGAATCTCAATAAGGTCATCGACCGAAATTATTATCCGGTTCCCGAGGCCGAAAACTCTAACATGCGCCACCGTCCGGTAGGATTGGGCGTGCAGGGTCTGGCCGATGCATTCATTTTACTTCGCATGCCGTTCACCAGCGACGAGGCCAAGAAGCTCAACCAGGAAATCTTTGAGACCATGTATTTTGCGGCCGTGACAGCCTCGATGGAATTGGCCAAAGAGGAAGGGCCTTATTCAACCTTCGAAGGTTCCCCAATCTCAAAAGGTGAATTCCAATACAACCTTTGGGGACTCAAGGATGAAGATCTTTCGGGCCGCTGGGACTGGGCATCGCTTCGCAAGGAAGTGATGGAACACGGCGTGCGCAACTCGCTGCTCGTGGCCCCGATGCCAACCGCGTCAACCTCGCAGATTTTGGGCAACAACGAAGCCTTTGAGCCTTATACCTCAAACATCTATACGCGCCGCGTGCTTTCGGGAGAATTCATCGTGGTCAACAAACACCTGTTGGAAGACCTCGTCAACCGCGGATTGTGGAACGAAGAACTCAAGCAGGAAATCATGCGCCACAACGGTTCGGTACAAAACATCGACCGCATTCCGCAAGACCTGAAGGAACTCTACAAGACCGTTTGGGAAATGTCAATGAAAGACATCATCGACATGTCGCGCCAGCGCGGATACTTCATCGACCAGTCGCAATCGCTCAACCTGTTCATGCAGGATGCCAATTACGCGAAGCTGACCTCGATGCACTTCTACGCCTGGCAGTCGGGCCTAAAGACGGGAATGTATTACCTGCGCACCAAGTCGGCTGTTGACGCGATCAAGTTTACGCTCAACAATGACAAGAAGACCGAGCCAATTGCCGAGGTTGCGCCCGCCATCAAACAATCGGTGGCCGCGCCTGCCGTTGAGGTGGAATCCATCGACGCCGACGAATTCAAGGCAATGATCGAACGCGCCCGCGGTTCGCAGCCCGACGATTGCGAAATGTGCGGATCCTAAGTACGGTCTTCAATTTTCATAAAGAAACAGCCGTCGCAGGATGGCTGTTTTAATTTCATAACCATGATCATCAAGCCAGCTACCGTCCAAGATTCAGCCGCCATCGCCGAATGCCTTTTGCTCGCGATGGAAAACATCGTAAAAGTGTTTTTGGCTACCGACGACGCCGGTGCAGCGCGCCGTTTCATGTCCTATTTCACGGCACTTCCCGGCAATCAGTATTCGTTTGAAAACTGCCAGGTTGCCGTAATCGATGGCAAGGTGGTGGGCGCAATCAATGTTTACGATGGCGCGATGCTCGATGAACTCCGCAAACCGGTCGTGGATTTCATTCGGCAAAATCACAACCCAACCTTCGCTCCAGAAGATGAAACCGGCGCCGGCGAATACTACATCGATACCCTGGGCGTGTTGCCCGAATATCGGAACCAGGGGATCGCATCGGCACTGATAATGGCATTGGTTGAACATTATGTGCATCGGAATCGACAGGCTCTGGGGCTTTTGGTCGCTCCTTATAATGAAAAAGCCAAAAGATTGTACCTAAATTTGAGATTTGAACCCATCGGTACAAAAACGTTGATGGGCGAAACGCTGGAACATCTGCAATATTCATATCATGGCTAAGGAAAAATTTCTACACACGGGCGTCATCGAGCGCGACGAATACAACAATTATTTTTGCGGCGACTACCTGCTTGACTATCGGTTTATCGAAAGCAGCGGCTTCAAGGTAGGCGACAAGATTGCGATCAAATCGGCGATAGCCAACCCCAGCGACATGAGCGCGAACTGGTACCCGAAGAAAACGCGGGACTTTGTTCGTGTCCATGATAACTCATAACTCAAACCCATAACCATGCGTTGGGAACAACTTCTCTCACTCCGCCGACAGGGCGATAACTATAAAAGGCTCCGCCGCGAACAGGATGATACCCGTTTGGGGTTCGAGGTGGATTATGACCGGATCATTTTCTCCTCGGCGTTTCGCAGCTTGCAGGACAAAACGCAGGTAATCCCGCTTTCCAAAACCGACTTTGTGCACACGCGGCTTACCCACAGCCTGGAGGTCTCAGTTGTGGGGCGTTCGCTGGGAAGGCTGGTGGGCAAGCAGGTGCTTGAGAAATATCCGCACCTAAGGGACGTCCACGGTTATCAGATGAATGATTTCGGGGCGATTGTGGCCGCGGCTGCCTTGGCGCATGATATTGGCAATCCGCCGTTTGGTCATTCGGGCGAGAAGGCTATTGGCGAGTATTTCAAGTCAGGCAAGGGGCAAAAGTACCGCGAGTACCTCACGCCAAAGCAATGGCAGGACCTCGTGGATTTCGAGGGCAACGCCAACGGATTTTCAATCTTGACCGGATCGCGCCCCGGCAATGAAGGGGGACTCAGGATTTCCTACGCCACGCTGGGCGCCTTTATGAAATATCCCAAGGAAAGCCTGCCCAAGAAGCCCACATCGGCCATTGCCGACAAAAAATTTGGGTTTTTCCAGGGCGACAGGGATTTCTTTTTGGAAGTGGCATCGGAACTTGGCCTCATCTCCAACAAAAGTGGCGACGACATCGGCTTTGAACGGCATCCTCTTGCATATCTGGTGGAGGCAGCCGACGACATCTGTTATACCATCATCGACTTTGAGGACGGGATCAACCTGGGGCTGGTTTCGGAAGATTACGCACTCGAATACCTGATCAACCTGGTTCGGGATACCATCGACACGCCAAAATACAACCTGCTAACCACCCGCGAGGACCGGATTTCCTACCTGCGGGCGCTTTCGATTGGCAACCTGATCAATGATGCGGTTAAAATCTTCATGGAAAATGAGGAGGCCATTCTCGCTGGAAAATTTCCGTTCGCACTCATGGATAAAAGCCGCTACAAGGCCCAAATGGACGACATCATCAAACTAAGCGTAAAAAACATTTATCAAAGCCGGGAGGTGATTGAAAAAGAACTCCACGGGTACCGTGTGATCAATAATTTGCTTGATCATTTTATTGTGGCGTACAACAACCGTTTTGACGGTGTAGCCACCAACTTTGACAATCTGTTGCTAAAGATTCTTCCCGAGCGGCACAATTTTGAAAAAGAATCGCTCTATGACCGACTGATGCACATCTGCCATTTTGTATCCATGCTGACCGATGGAAAGGCGTTGATTTATAACAGCATCATTTCGCAGGACAATCGTTAAATATTCATTGGCTTTAACATTTCCTTGCATATTTCACCAAAAAAAAATTATGTTTGTTGCCTATTAAACAACAAGCACATGAAAAGAATTACGCTGCCGCTGTTTATTTTGGCACCGCTGGCATTTTTTGCCCAGGATGCCGATCAAAAAATCCAGCAGTATTTAAATGCGAACCGCGATAAACTGGGCCTGTCGGCGCAAGATGTATCCGGTTGGGTCATTGATAGCAAAGGCGATTCGGACGCCACCAAAATCCAGAATTATTACTTGAAGCAGCGTGTAAATGGCATTGAGGTTTTTAATGCGATTTCAAACGTTTGGGTAAAAAACGGCGAGGTAATTAATGCAACCGAGGGCTTTATTGCCAACGCATCGCAAAAAGTGAATACGTCAAATCCGTCACTCGATGTGCTCGAAGCGTTCTCGGCGGCAAGAGCCTTGCTATCAGAGCACAACCCGGGGCCATTTGCGGTGATTTCAAGTGAAAAAGCCCATCACTATAAAATCTCCAATGGCGTTTTGGCCGACGAACCGGCAAGTGCCGAGTTGGTCTATCAGCAAATGCCCGACGGTAGCCTCCGGTTGGCCTGGGACCTCATGTTCCATTCCACCAACAGCAAGCACCTTTGGAGCGTCCGCATTGACGCCTTGAACGGCCAGATGCTGGAGCAGCATGACCTTACCGTATCCTGTTCTTTTGATGGCAATCACAACCACGCCGAAGTGGTCAAATCCACTGCCTTTACCCGCGGGTTCTACAAAAATGCATCGGCGTTGGAGGCACAATCAGGCGCCTACCGCGTAATCCCTCATTGGGTCGAGAGCCCTTCGCATGGCCCCCGCCAACTGCTTACCGCTCCGCATGACCCGGTTGCATCGCCGCACGGCTGGCATGACACTAACAACCAACCCGGCGCCGAGTTTACCATTACCCGCGGCAACAATGTCCAGGCAATGGAAGATCACGACGGGCTCAACGGGACCGGTACCAGCCCTAACGGAGGTCCCACTCTCAATTTTGATTTCCCGTATGGCGGTGTTACCGTGGCAGCCGATACTTATGTGAACGCGTCGGTGACCAACCTCTTCTACATGGTCAACATCATGCACGATGTTTGGTTCCGATATGGCTTTAACGAACAAAACGGAAATTTTCAGCAAATGAATTATTCCGGCTTTGTGCAGCCCGGGTTTGGCGGTGACGCGGTCATTGCCGATGCCCAGGACGGCAACGGTGTCGCGCCCAACATCAACAATGCGAATTTCTCCACTCCACCTGACGGGCAAAGGCCCCGTGTCCAGATGTACCTCTGGAACGTGCTCCCGTCACCGCTTCAAATCCTTGAACCGGCCGATATTGCCGGTGGAATCCCGATGGCCAATAACGTCTTTGAACCCGGCAACGTGCCCATTCCGCTTGAACCCGCGCTGATCCAGACTAACCTTGTATTGTACAATGATGGGGTTGGCGATACTGCCGATGCCTGTAGTCCCGCCATCAACCCGGCCGAACTTAGTGGCAATGTTGCCATCCTGCGTCGCGGGGACTGTACATTTGTAGAGAAAGTGCTTTTTGCACAGCAAGCGGGCGCTGTCGCAGCGATAGTGGTAAACAATGTTGCCGATCCGGCATATGTTGGAATGTCGGGTGCCGATGCCAATATTACAATTCCGGCGGTCCTGGTAAGCCTGGCCGATGGAAACGAACTAATTGCCAGGTTAGCCACCGGTCCAGTCACGGTTAAATTGCAAAGGACCAATTTTGTTCATGCCGATGGCGATTTTGACAATGGGATCATTGCCCATGAAGTGGGCCACGGAATTTCGTCAAGGCTTACCGGAGGCGCAGCCAATGTAAACTGCCTGTTCAACAATGAGGCAATGGGCGAGGGATGGTCTGACTGGTTTGCACTGATGACCACGATGTCTGAAAATGTAACCGAAAACACCGCACGCGGTATTGCGAGCTTTGCCCTTAGCCAGTCGCCCTCAGGAAGCGGCCTCAGGCAATATCCTTATACCACTGACATGAGCATCAACCCGCTCACACTTGCCAATTCAAATTCAAGCGGCGAGACCTATCGCTACGACGTTGGAGAGGTTTGGGCTACCATGCTCTGGGACCTGACCTGGGCCTACATCAATAAATACGGATACGATCCCAACATTTACACCGGTACGGGCGGAAACAACAAAGTCATGCAACTGGTAATTGACGCACTTAAACTTCAGCCGTGCAGCCCGGGCTTTGTGGCCGCGCGCAATGCGATCATTGCCGCTGACCAGGCCACTACCGGAGGCGAGGATTTTTGCATGATCTGGGACGTATTTGCCCGCCGCGGGCTTGGTGTGAACGCTTCGTCGGGTTCTACCAGCAACTCAAATGACCAGATCGAGGATTTCTCAACGCCGCCACCGGGGCCAAACTGTTCACTCTCAGTTAATCACATTGGTCAGGACCTGATCCGTGTTTATCCTAACCCATCAAACGGCCTGTACAACGTTCGACTAAACGCTTTTGCAGGAAAGGCGTCGGTTGCACTCACCGATATCAACGGCCGGATGGTTTACAACGCCATCCACGAGTTTGATACTGAGACCTCGCTTGACGTGCGCCACCTGCAATCAGGTTTGTACATTCTCAAGATTAGCGGCAACAATGTCAGCTACACTCAAAAACTAATCAAGAACTAATGAAAGCTGCCTCGAGAGAGGCAGTTTTTTTTTTCAATTTATTTGGGCGTGCCGGCGTTTGGTCCAATTCGCGCAAAAGAATCTAAATGCACGCCGTCGCGCTGTCCGTTCTATCTTTTTTGCCGGCAGATCGCGTTTTGTTGAAGTTGTCGGCGGCAAAAAAGGATGCCACTTCCATCACTCACGCAATCAAAAGGAATAAACCACTCCGATCCCCAGGGTTTGTTTGAGTTGGATTTTGGGGCCTACGGTAACCTGCTGGCCGTCGATTTCCTCCTTGGCCTTGATGTCATCGTCATAGATCACGTGCAGGCCTACGCTGGCTTTCACGTATTGGTTCACAATCATATTCAGGTTAAATTGCCAGTCCACGTCAATATTGCCAAAATTATTGATGTAATCCGTATACAGCGAGAGTTTGTTTTCCACGTTCATGTTTTTGTAAACATCCCATTTTACATGGCTGGTGGAAAGAATACCCAGTTCAGTCCGGCTCCGGCTTCCCGGTGAGGTGATCTCACCGGTTAAAGGGTCAATCCTGGCGGGCGTAACTCCAAACGCACCCTGATTGGCAAGCCGCTCGTCCAGCACCAATGTGGTTTTCATGGTAAGTGGTGAAAAGTAGAAGTTGATTCTTTTAGGTTTATTGGAGTATTCGGCACCCACCCCAAGGAAAATGTATGCCGGGGCAAATGCCTTGGAAATGGCGCGCTCGGTGTTTGGATAGGCAAAGCCTTCAGTGAACTGCGTCGCAAATGAAAACCTCGCCGAATGAAACCAGTTTGACGCAGTGTCCCGCCTAAAGCCGTAGTTGGAATCAAATTTAAAAACATCGTCGGTTTTGCGCCATTCAACACCGTCTTGCTTGTTCAGCCCGTACCTAACGGTCAGGACGTTTCCCCATTTTGATTTGCTCAGCGTTAGCCGTCGCACGAAATCGCCTTTAAAAAGCCCCGACACCGAGCTCACACCACCGGCATTCCAATTTACGAACGCGATCTCGCTAAGGTCAAATCCCAAAGTGTTTTTCTTTTCCCAGCGGGTGGAGTCGGCGGGGTATATCGGTTCTTGTGCCCATGCGTGGCAGGCCGTGATCAGCAACAGGGCGGCAATAAAATTTTTCATACTTGATTATTCGCCACAAAAGTCGTGAAAATCACAGGGACGATAAAATGGATGCGATGCTTTTTGGGTCCAGTCCATGAAGTTCCTGAAGTTGCGCCACGGTCCCATGAGGCACAAAACTATCGGGAATCCCGATGCGTTTTATATTGACCCCGGATTGGATGTCGCTGGCGAATTCAACAACCGCGCTGCCAAATCCCCCGGCCAGGCAGCCGTCTTCAACCGTCACTACATTCTCGAATTCCGCAAATATTTCTCGCAGCGAGTCGTGATCCAGGGGTTTGACAAAGCCAAAATCATAATGCGCAAAATCATGCGGCGATTCGGTTTGGGCAATGGCTATGGTTACGTGGGAGGCAATGGCGCCGCAACTAAGGACGGCGACCCGGCTTCCGGATTTAATCAGCGCTGCTTTTCCAATCTCAATCTTTGTGAAAGGCTGTTGCCAATGTGCGTTTTGGCCGCGACCGCGAGGGTACCGTATTGCGATTGGGCCTGTAAGCCCCAGTTGCGCGGTATAAAGGATGTTGCGTAAGGCCGCCTCGTCGCGCGGTGCATAAACCATCATATTGGGAACACAGCGCAAATAAGCGAGATCCAGAACCCCGTGGTGCGTGGGCCCGTCCTCGCCAACAATCCCGGCGCGGTCCAGGCAAAATATTACCGGGAGGTTTTGGAGCGCAACATCGTGGATCAGCTGGTCATAGGCGCGTTGCAAAAAGGTGCTGTAAATATTGCAGTAAACTATCATCCCTTTCGCAGCCATTCCGGCGGCCAGGGTAACGGCATGCTGCTCGGCGATGCCCACATCAAAAGCGCGATCCGGAAAACGGTCCATCATGGACTTTAACGAACTTCCGGTAGGCATGGCGGGCGTTATACCGATGATCTTGTTATTGTTTTGGGCGAGCTCGACCAGGGTCAGGCCAAATACATCCTGAAATTTTGGAGGCATTTCCGAATCTTCAGACCCGATCAGGTCACCGCTCACGGGGTCAAAACGACCCGGCGCGTGGTATTTTACCTGGTTCTCCTCGGCTTGACGAAGTCCTTTTCCTTTGGTGGTGATGATGTGCAAAAAGCGGGGCCCGGTCTTGTTTTGGAGCCTTTTGAGTTCCGATATCAACGCGGGGAGGTCATGCCCGTCAATCGGTCCCGAATAGTCAAAATTGAGCGACTGGATCATGTTATTGCGGCGCGGGTCGCGGCCTTGTTTGACCGATGTCAGATACTCCTTGAGCGCGCCCACGCTCGGGTCAATTCCGATGGCGTTGTCATTGAGGATCACCAGCAGGTTGGCATCGGTCACACCGGCGTGGTTGAGCCCTTCAAAGGCCATTCCCGCGGCAATTGAGGCATCGCCAACGACGGCAATGTGGTTGCATGAATGATTTCCCTGGAGTTTGGATGCGATTGCCATTCCCAAAGCGGCCGATATGGCTGTTGAAGAATGCCCCGTTCCGAAAGCGTCATACGGGCTTTCGTCCATTTTTGGAAAGCCGGAGATCCCGCCCCATTGCCGGTTAGTGGAAAACACATCCCGCCGGCCGGTTAAAATCTTGTGGCCATAGGCCTGGTGCCCGACGTCCCAGATGAGCGCATCATCGGGCGTATTGAAAACGTAATGCAGGGCAATTGTAAGCTCAACCACGCCCAGGCTTGCGCCAAGGTGGCCTTCCTTTGACGCGACAGCCTCGATAATGAACTGCCTGAGTTCGCGCGTCAAAACGGGCAAATCTTCCCCGGAAAGCTTTCGGAGGTCGCGGGGATCGTCAATACGGGAGAGCAATTCGTATGGCATTGAACAAATGTACGACCTCAAATTGTAATTTTGCGGGATGGAAAACATCTTCAGTGACGAATACTTCATGCGCCGCGCGTTCTCGGAAGCCAAAAATGCCTATGAAAAGGGAGAAATCCCCATCGGCGCAGTGATTGTCATCGACAACCGCATCATCGCCAGCAGCCACAACCTCACCGAAATGCTCA
>JAEZGB010000137.1 GCA_023437485.1 Bacteroidota bacterium | reverse complement strand
ACCTTGAAAACAAGATACCTGAACTTTTGGTGGCGTACAATGAAATTCTTTCCAAAGGATTTGACGGCCATCATTTTATTGCCGGTTTGGCATCGCACTTCCGCGACCTGCTGGTGAGCAAGACACCTTCCACCCTATCGCTGCTTGAGGCGGGTGAACAGGCCCAGAAACTTTATGGGGAGCAGTCACAACGGGCCACGCATGCTTTTTTGATGAAAGCCATTGAACTGGCAAATGAATGCGACCTCAAGTACAAGGTTAGCCAAAACCAGCGGCTGTTGGTTGAACTTTGCCTGATGCAACTGGCCTCCATCACCTTTGATGGAGAAAAAAAAAAGTTGACGGATTTATAATCCCGCCTCAGTTTTTTTACGGCCGCGTGCTGGAAATCCCGGTAAAAGGCCCTGAAATCATAAAGCCTCCCGTCAAGGTCGAAGAACCGGCGCCAACACCGGCGCCTGTTCCTCAGCCAAAAATTCCTGAAAAACCTGCAGTAGCGGGAATTAAAGTATCGGCGCTCTCGATTTCCAGTATTAAAGCCAAAATGGAACTCGAGCAGCAACAACGTGCAATGCAACCCGAAGTGGTGCACCTCCCAACCGAGCCATTTACTGAAACCGACATGCTATTGCAGTGGAACAAATACGCGCAGCGCCTTGCTGACAAGGGACACAAGATTATGGAGTCCTACCTGCTTATCAACGATCCCAGGCTCAGGGGCACCACCATTATCCACGAACTGCCCAACGAGGGTTCCAAAATTGATTTTGAATCAGAGAAGCCGCATTTGCTGGGGTATCTGCGCGGCAAATTGCACAACCATGACATTACCATTGATGTCGTTGTGAATGAAAGCATCGAGAATCGCAAAGCATTTACAGATCAGGACAAATTTAACCGGCTGAATGAAATCAATCCGGTGCTGGACCTTTTGCGCCGCACCTTTGACCTTGACCTTTAATCAGTGACGGCCGGATCCGTTTGCGTTGGATTGGGCATTGTATCGGTCGCCGTGGTGGTTTCCATATCCCCGCCCCGGTTCATCTCATAGTTTTCATTTGGGGTTTTCCCTTTTTGGTCGCGGCAACCGGCCAGGCAAAACAGCGCCGTAATGGCAATGGCTAGATTTTTCATGATTGTATTTTTTACGAAGTTCGGCAACCCGGCCCTATAATCCTTTACAATATTTTGACAACTCCTTACCGCTTGCCCAATTAAATCATATAAAACTGGGCGGCAATATTGTAACCCGTTGCATTTCAGTCATCCTAACTTTATACAAATAACCATAAAGAAAAGGATAAACTATGCTAGCAATGAACTTTCGCGGCCCGTTCCGGATAAGGGTCGATCACGACAAACCCCTTCCCCAAATCCTCCATCCTGATGATGCCATTGTTCGCGTTTTGCGATCGTGCATTTGCGGTTCTGACCTTCACTTGTATCACGGCCTTGTTCCCGATACCCGCGTGGGTTCTACCTTCGGGCATGAATTCATCGGCGAGGTGGTCGAAGTTGGATCGGGTGTCCAAAAACTCAAGACAGGCGACAAGGTCATTGTCCCGTTCAATATTTCATGCGGAAAATGCGCGTTTTGCCAGCAGGGGCTTTATGGCAATTGCCACGAGTCAAACCCTGAGGCAACTGCCGTAGGCGGGATTTTTGGCTATTCACACACCGCCGGCGGATATGATGGCGGTCAGGCCGAATATGTGCGGGTTCCCTACGCCGATGTGGGACCGACCGTAATCCCGGACTGGATGCACCCTGATGATGCAGTCCTTCTGACAGATGTGGTACCTACCGGCTATCAGGCCGCCGAAATGGGCGGGATCCAAACCGGCGATACAGTTGTGGTTTTTGGCGCCGGGCCTATCGGTATAATGGCGGCCAGGTGCGCCTGGTTGTTTGGTGCCGGGCGTGTGATTATTATCGACGAACTGGACTACCGGCTGGAATTCGCCGAAAAATACGCCCAATGCGAGGCATACAATTTTAGGATGATAGGTGACCCGGTTGTTTTTATTAAGACGATGACCGATTCGCTTGGTGCCGATGTTTGCATTGATGCCGTAGGCTGTGAGGCCGCCGGCGATGCGATGAATACACTGCTTGGCCGCAAACTTTTGCTGCAGGGCGGATCGACAACGGCGCTGCACTGGGCAATCAACTCAGTCAAAAAGGGTGGCATCGTGTCCATTGTCGGGGTGTATGGCCCAACCAATGCATTGATTCCGATTGGCAACGTGGTGAACAAAGGAATAACCATCCGTGCCAACCAGGCCGCAGTAAAAAGAAATCTTCCCAGGCTGATAGAGCACGTAAAGAACGGCATCCTGCGCCCCAGGGATTTGATCACCCATCACGTTCCGCTGGAAGACGTTGCCGACGCCTACCACATCTTTTCGAGAAAACTTGACAATTGCATCAAAACCGTGCTGATCCCGCCATCAGCGCATCAATCTTAACAATCATGATAACAGACGAAACAAAACCCGGGGATTTCAAGAATATCCGTACCACCACCGACTACAGCCACATCAAAGGCTGGGGGATCGATGCTGACAAGGAAAATGACCCCGTTTACCCCATGAAGCACCGCAACAATGCCGAACACCAGGGCTATAGCTGGGAACGCCCGCCGTTGCAGCATTGCGATACTGAAATCCTGAAATCAGTGGAACGCCCCAACCTAACTGCTGTTTACGGAAGCACCGCGCCACCTTCGGGACTCAGCGGCAAGATTCGCCGGATGGCATACAAATACAGCGAGTCCAGCTATGGACGTTGGTTGCCGTTGGTATTGGCCGATCGAATTGGCATGGTTGAAGGCATTATTGATGATTTCAAGCACGGAATTGTTCCCAACATTCCTGCCGAAAGAGGATGGGGCGCCGAATGGAAGCACAACCGCCGCAATTTCGTGCTCAACGTAGCCACCGTAGCCGTGATTACCGGCGCAGTGGTAGCTTACGCACTTTCCAAAAAGAAAAAGGACGAGTTTGAAATCTTTGAACCCAATTGAAAATAAGCCCGTAACTGCGGGCTTTTTTTATGGCGATAACCGGCTCGTCTCCCATTTTTCGCCGCTTCTTTCATAGCGGATCCGGTCGTGAAGGCGGTTAGGCCTGCCCTGCCAGAATTCAATGGTGTGAGGCTCCACGATATAGCCGCCCCAATGCGCGGGCCTGGGGATATCCTTGTCGGCAAAGTCGGTTTCCAGTTCGCGCAACTTTTTCTCGAGCTGTTCACGCGAGGAAATCTGCTCGCTCTGATGCGATGCCCATGCGCCCAATTGGCTGCCACGCGGCCGGGTGGCAAAATATTCATCCGATTCGGCGGCGTCCACCTTGGCTGCCATACCGGTGATGATCACCTGCCGTTCAACCGTCGGCCAAAAAAACGACAGGCAAACCCGCGGAGAGTGGACAATGTCCCGGCCTTTTTGCGAATCATAATTGGTAAAGAAGGTAAATCCACCCGACGAAAAGTGTTTGAGCAATACTACACGGGCGTGTACAAAGCCGTCCTGTCCAAGCGTTGATAAAGTCATTGTATTTACCTCGCCTGTTCCGGCGGCTTCTTCAGTATGTTCAAACCATTGGGCAAACAACTCGATAGGAGTTTCGGGCAAATTGCCTTCGACCAATTCCCCCTTTTCATAAGAACGCCTGTAATTGCTGAGGTCTTTCATTAGAATTTGAATGTTTTTCCGTCCTGTGAAAGTACGACATTCGGGAAAATCCGGCCAGCTTCAGCGGCAAAACCGGCCAATGAGTCATACCGGGTGGAATAATGCCCCAGGACAAGGGTTTTTACCTGGGCCATTGCGGCAATTTGCGCGGCCTCACGGGCCGTGGAATGCATCGTTCGCAACGCCAGGTTTTTTTCAGTTTCCAAAAATGTTGATTCGTGGTAAAGTACGTCGACACCCTGGATCAGTGGCGCGATTTCCGGATCGAAAACCGTATCGGAACAAAACGCATAACTCTTTGGCGGGACAGGTTCAAAAGTTAGCAGGTCATTGGAGACGGGGCTGCCATCACGGCCAGGGACATCCTTGCCAAGGACGATGTTTCGGTAATAGCATTTATCAATACCGTAGGATTCGGCGGCCTGTGGATTCAGGCGGCGAAGTCCTTGCTTTTGCCTGAAAACAAAGCCGTTGGTGTAGATCCGGTGCTTGAGCGGAAGGGTGGTCACCGATACTTTTTCGTCTTCAAAAATTACCTCTGGAACCGTCGAAACAAGTTCATGAAAGTACAGCCCGTACTGTGTCCACGCCTCGCCCAGCCTGAGCTGTAAGGTAATGAGTTCCTTGATGCCCCTGGGCCCGTAGATGTGAAGATCGGCCGTCCGTCCCAAAAGCATAAAGGTGGAAACGAGCCCTATCAGCCCGAATACATGATCGCCGTGCAAATGTGAAATGAACACATGGTTAATGCGCATGAACCGAACCTTGTTCTTTCGTAATTGCACCTGGGTCCCCTCGCCGCAATCAATGAGAAACAATCGGCCTGAAAGCTCCAGAACCTGTGAGGTCGGATTCGTAAGGGTCCTTGGCGTCGCGGCATGGCAGCCCAAAATGGTAAGTTCCATGCTCAAAACCCAAGGTCGCGCTCAATTTCCTCCATCTCGATAAGATCATGGGCTTCCTGCAATGTGGGCACGGCGCTAATCGATGACGGGACGGCTGAAAAATCGACATCAGGGGAGACAATTACCAATGAGCGGTGGTTTTTTTTATGCTGACGGGCCAGTTTCGAAAATTGCGATAGTGATTTTGCGCTCAGCGACTTGTCGGCGCGCAGGTCCAGGATCAGATTCCAGGAGAGGTGGTCTTGGTAGCCCGCGAGCAACTCTTGCAAAAGCGCGGCGGCATCGCCGTTGGTATCTCTAATGATACGGGTATGGCCCTTGTCTTCAATTTTCATAATGATGTTTTTTATACAGGCTGACGCAGTTTGGAGGCAAGCAGGTAAATAACCGCCATCCGGATCGCCACGCCGTTTTCAACCTGATCAAGAATGATGGATTGTTGTGAATCGGCGACTTCCGAGGTGATCTCCACTCCCCTGTTTATGGGGCCTGGATGCATAATGACAATTTCCCGCTCAAGCGAATTGAGCAGTTCCATGGTTATACCGTAACGCCTTGTATATTCGCGGGTTGACGGAAAATAACTCATGTCCATGCGCTCATTTTGGATCCTGAGCATGTTGGCAACATCGCACCAGGCAAGTGCCTTTTTTAGATCGGTTTCAACCAGGACGCCCAGCGAATGGATGTGTTTTGGCATCAGGCTGGACGGTCCGCAAACCATTACCTGTGCCCCCAGCATCCGGAGGGCAAAAATATTGGAAAGCGCCACCCGAGAATGCAGTATATCGCCCACAATGACCACCTTTTTTCCTTCTACACTGCCCATCCGCTCCCGAATCGAATAGGTGTCGAGAAGTGCCTGGGTAGGATGCTCATGCGCGCCGTCACCTGCGTTGATCACGCTGGCCTTTACATGACGCGACAGGAATTCGGCGGCTCCGGCATGTGCATGCCGCATTACCACCATATCCACTTTCATTGCCAGTATATTGTTGACTGTATCGATGAGGGTTTCGCCTTTTTTGACCGATGACTGCGCGGCGGAAAAGCTGATAACATCGGCCGAAAGGCGCTTTTGGGCCAGTTCAAAGGAAAGTTTGGTGCGGGTTGAATTCTCAAAAAATATGTTGGCAATGGTAACATCGCGCAACGATGGTACTTTTTTGATGGGCCTGTTGATGACTTCCTTGAAATGGTCGGCGGTGGAGAAAATGAGTTCGATATCCTCGCGGTTGAGGTATTTGATTCCCAAAAGATGGTTTACTGAAAGTTCGCTCATCAGGATTGAATGGTATTGATTAGCAAAACGCTGTCCTGGCTTCCTTCGCCTGCCCAGCTTACCCGGACTTTTTCCTCGCCGATGGCGTCAACCTGACGGCCGCGGTAATCAGGCTGGATGGGCAGGTGGCGGCTGAACCGGCGGTCAATCAGGACCAAAAGTTCAATATTGGCAGGTCTTCCAAAGGACTGGATCGCCGTGAGCGCGGCACGGATGCTTCGGCCGGTGTAGAGCACATCGTCAATAAACACCA
Source organism: Bacteroidota bacterium (assembly GCA_023437485.1). Lineage (GTDB taxonomy): Bacteria > Bacteroidota > Bacteroidia > Flavobacteriales > Flavobacteriaceae > Flavobacterium. The sequence goes on along the minus strand of JAEZGB010000137.1, from coordinate 4,865 downwards.
CGTTTTTGCCTTCGATGGGAATGTCCAATTTGGTTTCACTGGCTTCAAGCGGTTTTCCCCCGCGCCGAAAATCATCCCGAAAAAAGGTAATGTCAAGGTAGCCGAGCGGGACATCGGCAATTCCGTAGCGGTCTTGCAGGAGCGATTTTAGCCGGTCGGCGAGAAACTTTCCGCGCGGTTGGAGGCCGATGAGCACGGTCTGCGTAAAATCCAGATGTTTTTCAATAAGCTGGCACGCAAGCCGATTTAGGATGATGTCGACTTCTTTAGCGGTAAGCAAAATTTTTTGTCCCATACGTGCGGGTTTGCGCAAAAATAGTGAAAAAGCGGCATTGTCAGCAAGGAATCGTCAAGAGCAAGGAACAGCGCTTTGCCAATTTGGAGGAATCATCGGCAAACTATATAACAATTCAAAAAAATCGTGTAAAGCAATTCATGTTAAATGGGCGAACTTTGAATTATAACTTATAAGCAATCCGTCATGAAAAACCATCTGCCCAAAATCGTCTTGATGTTAGCCATTTTATTCACGGCAACCAGTTGCGAACTGGTAGGTGATATTTTCCAGGTCGGGATGGGCGTCGGAATTTTCCTGGTCATCCTTGTAATTGCAGTTGTTGTATGGATTATCAGCCGTTTTAGAAAATAAACCACCAAAACAAAACCCTATAACCCAAGACGAAAAATCCCGGCTTCAACCGGGATTTTTTTATGTATACATCTTTTTGCGAAGTTCCTGAATTTTTGGATCATCCAGATAATCATCAAAGGTCATGTAACGATCGATGGCGCCCTGCGGCGTGAGTTCGACAATTCGGTTCCCGACGGTCTGCGCAAACTCGTGGTCATGAGTGGTAAATAGCACCGATCCCTTGAAATTCTTGAGCGAATTGTTGAACGCCGTAATTGATTCCAGGTCAAGGTGGTTGGTGGGTTCGTCAAGCATCAGTACATTGGCGCGCTGCATCATCATCCTGGAAAGCATGCAACGTACCTTTTCACCGCCTGACAGCACCCGGGCTGTCTTAAGGGCTTCCTCGCCCGAGAAAATCATCTTCCCGAGGAATCCGCGGATGTAAACCTCATCGCGTTCCTCCTCTGTCTTGGCCCATTGCCTGAGCCAGTCAACAAGAGTCAGGTCATTCTCAAAATATTCGTGGTTATCAGCAGGCAAATAGGCCTGTGTGGTGGTGATTCCCCAGTCAAAGGTCCCGGAATCAGGCTTTTGATTGCCGTTCAGGATTTCGTAAAATGCGGTCGTGGCGCGCGAATCCTTTGAAAAAATGACAATCTTGTCGCCTTTTGCCATGTTCAGGTCAACGCCTTTGAACAATGTTTCGCCCTCAATTGAGGCGCTCAAATCCTTGATGTTCAGGATCTGGTCACCGGCCTCGCGCTCCTGATCAAAAATAATGGCGGGATAACGCCGGCTGGAGGGCTTGATTTCGGCGATGTTGAGTTTGGAAATCATCTTTTTTCTTGAGGTGGCCTGCTTGGATTTGGCGACATTGGCGCTAAAGCGGCGGATGAATTCCTCAAGTTCGGCCTTTTTCTCTTCGGCCTTCCGATTTTGCTGGGCGCGCTGTTTGGCCGCCAGCTGGCTGGATTCATACCAAAAGGTATAATTTCCTGAGTAGTGGTTGATCTTGCCAAAATCGATATCCGAGATATGCGTGCAGACCGCGTCCAGAAAGTGGCGGTCATGCGAAACGACGATAACCGTATTTTCATAATCGGCCAGGAAATTCTCAAGCCATGAAATGGTTTCAAAGTCCAGGTCATTGGTAGGTTCGTCCATGATCAGCACGTCCGGGTTGCCAAAAAGGGCTTGGGCCAAAAGCACGCGGACCTTGAGCTTGGCATCCAGATCGGCCATTTGCGTATAATGAAGGTCTTCGCCGATCCCCAGGTTTGAAAGCAGTGCCGCGGCATCCGAATCGGCGTTCCAACCATTCATTTCCTCGAATTGCACCTGAAGTTCCCCGATGCGGTCGGCGTTCTTGTCGTTGTAATCCAGATACAGTTCATCCATCTCCTTTTTTACGGCATACAGAACCTTGTTGCCCATCATCACTGTTTCCAGTACAGTATGTTCGTCAAACATATTGTGGTTCTGGTTGAGCACTGACATGCGTTTGCCCGGCTCCAGCTGTACGTGTCCCGACGTAGGGTCCATCTGCCCCGAAAGAATTTTCAAAAATGTGGACTTGCCGGCACCGTTAGCCCCGATCACCCCGTAAATATTGCCTTGCCCGAATGTGGTGTTCACCTCGTCAAAGAGGATCCTTTTCCCAAACTGGACCGATAGATTGTTAACTGTAAGCATTGTTGGAATTTGAGGTGCAAAAGTAGTGAAAAGTGACGAATGATGAATGACGAATGTCAAACGTCCAATGTCGAAGGTCGACCCGAGGCGAAGCCGAACTGTACGGAGCGATAGCATTTGAAATTAAAAGGAGGATAGCCGGTGGCTGTCAGGTACGGAGGCTTTAGCCGCAGTGAGTTTAGTAAAAGTCGAAAATCCACCCGGGCATACCGAAATCAAAACTGATAGCTGACTGCTGATAGCTATTTAACGCCCCCTTAACAGCAAACTTCTCCCATGCGGAATACATTTGTAACACAATTCCCTACAATGAAAAGCCTGAAATCCAATATCGCGACTTTTCTTGCTGCCATTTTTGCGCTGACGATGGGCGGTTGCTCCAAAGAATTTGATTCAAGTGACTTTACGGCTTACTTTGGGGGCGAGGTTACCAACCGCACCGGCGATTTCGTGGTGATTTACAAAGGCGAGCAATTTATAGACAGTATTGAGATAGGGCGCGACAACCGGTTTTTCAAGAAGTTTGATTCTCTTGCCCCCGGGATGTACACCTTTAAGCACGACCCTGAATTCCAATACGTTTATTTCGACAAGAACGACAGCCTGATGGTGAGCATCAACAGCCGGGATTTTGACGAGTCGATTGTTTTTAGCGGACGTGGCGACCAAAAGAACAATTTTTTGATGGAGTTCTGGCTGCGCAATGAAAAGGACCGCGATAATATGTTCCAGGTTTACGAACGCGACCTCCCTGATTTCAACTCGGCAATTGATTCCATCTACAGGCGGAATTCCAAATTTTATATCCAAAACAAGCAGGAATACAAATGGCACGATGATTTTGACCAGTATGCCCGTGCCCTACTCGAATTTCCGCATTTTTCAAGGAAAGAACTTTACCCGCTGATCCATCAGATGCGCACCGGCCGCGATGTTGTGGAACGCATTCCCCCTGATTATTACGCATATCGCAAAAAGATCGACTTTAATAATTCGGCGCTTTCAGGTTTCTCGCCATTTGTGCGTTATCTGTCGTTCATGCTCAACAACATGGCGTCGATTAATTACCACAACCACTTTACGCAGCAGGACCTGGCGCTCAAGACCAATACCAACAAGCTGGTCATTGCCGATACGCTCATCCGCAACCCCGAGATCCGCAATGCGATGCTCAACAACATTGCATTCAATTATTTGCTGGAAGACCAAAACGCGGGCAATAACCAGAAATTTTTGGAAACCTATAATCGGCTCTCAACCGATGTGGACCAAAAGCGCGAGATCATGGAAATCGGCAAGGCGATTAACAGGCTTGCCACGGGCAATATCCTCCCGCAGGTGGCGCTGGTAGATGCCGATGGGCGCGAAGTTCCCTCAAGTGTTGTCGCCAAAGGGCCATGCGTGATATTCTTTTGGACCGAAAATGCTGCGGCGCACCTGGTCGAGGCGCACAAAAAGGCAATCGCCTTAAAGAAGCGTTTTCCGCAATATAAATTCATTGCCGTCAATGTTGACCCCAACCATGACCAATGGACCGAGATGCTTGATAAGTACAATTTTGGCGGAATCGCGCAGTTGCGGTGCAAGGATTTTGAAGACGCGAGGCTAAAGTGGGCGATTACCAAAATCCACCGCACCATTGTCCTTGATGAACGCGGAAGAATTAAAAATGCCTTTACAAACCTTTTCGATATTGGTTTTGACGCGAATCTGAAATAAAAAAGCGGCCGGACCCGCTTTGTTTTTTATTCATTTCCCTTTTTAAAATCAGCCAGGAACTGAGCCAGTCCTAAATCGGTAAGCGGGTGTTTTAGCAATCCCAGAATGGCCGACAGCGGTCCTGTCATGACATCGGCACCAATCTTGGCGCAATTCACGATGTGCATGGTATGGCGCACCGATGCCGCCAGGATTTGCGTCTCAAAACCGTAATTGTCATAAATCTCCCGAATTTCCTGGATCAGGTTCAGCCCGTCGGTTGAAACATCGTCAAGCCTGCCGATGAATGGCGAGACATATGTTGCTCCGGCCTTTGCGGCCAAAAGCGCCTGCCCGGCCGAGAAGACCAGCGTTACGTTTGTGCGGATTTCCTTATCAGTAAAGTATTTGGCAGCCATCACGCCCTCACGGGTCATGGGCAGTTTTACCACGATTTGCGGATGGAGGTCAGCAAGCTCCTCGCCTTCGCGGATCATCCCGTCAAGGTCAGTGTCATTTACCTCGGCACTTACATCGCCCTCCACAATATTGCAGATATCGACGTAGTGTTTAAGAATGTTGTTCTTCCCGGTGATGCCTTCTTTGGCCATTAGCGAAGGATTGGTGGTCACCCCGTCAAGAACGCCCAGGGCCTGGGCTGCTTTGATTTCGGTGAGATTGGCTGTGTCGATAAAGAATTTCATAAGAATAAGTTTTGCGCCGCGAAGATAGTGAAATAATGGTTGTGGGGGATTGGTGGCTAGTGGCACTGACGAATGTCGAATGTCAAATGTCAAATGTCAAATGTCGGGTGACGACTGACTACTGATGACTGACAACT
>JAEZGB010000131.1 GCA_023437485.1 Bacteroidota bacterium | reverse complement strand
AGTTCAGGCGGGATCACGGGGATCACTTTCATGATCATCCACTCCGGCTTGTTCTCGCGGTTCTCGTTGGCCTCGCGGAAAGATTCCACGACCTGGAGCCTCTTGAGGGCCTCGGTCTTACGCTGCTTGGAGGTTTCGTTGTTGGCCGAGTGGCGCAGATCGTAGGACAATGCGTCCAGGTCGATGCGCGCCAAGAGGTCCATGATGCACTCGGCACCCATCTTCGCGATGAATTTATTCGGGTCATTGTCGTCCAGGTACTGGTTGTCCTGTGGCAATGAGTCCAGGATGTTCAAATATTCTTCCTCGGTAAGGAAGTCAAGGCGCTGCAAATCGTCGCCTTCGGCATTCTTCGCGATACCCGGCTGGATCACCACATACCTTTCGTAGTAGATGATCATGTCGAGCTTCTTGGACGGAAGGCCCAAAATGTACCCGATTTTGTTCGGCAGCGAACGGAAGTACCAGATGTGCGCGATCGGCACCACCAGGTTGATGTGGCCCACACGGTCGCGGCGAACCTTTTTCTCGGTCACCTCTACACCGCATCGGTCGCAAACGATGCCCTTGTAACGGATGCGCTTGTATTTTCCGCAGGCACATTCAAAGTCCTTTACGGGACCAAAGATGCGTTCACAAAACAACCCGTCGCGCTCGGGTTTATGGGTTCGGTAATTGATGGTTTCCGGCTTCAGTACCTCGCCGCGTGATTCGGCCAGGATGGACTCGGGCGAAGCCAGACCGATCGAGATCCGGTCAAACCTCTTTACCATGGTTTTCTCTTTATTTCTGTTGTTCATCATAGTGATTACTATTGATTCTTTTATTGTCGAATGTCTAATGTCGAATGTCTAACGGAACGACGAACATCATTTGACATTCGTCGTTCGACGTTCGACGTTATTCTTCCAAACGAATATCCAGACCTAAGCCCTTTAATTCGTGCATCAATACATTGAATGATTCAGGAAGTCCCGGCTCAGGCATTGACTCGCCCTTGACGATGGCCTCATAGGTCTTGGCCCTTCCAATCACGTCATCTGATTTTACGGTCAGTATCTCACGCAGGGTGCTGGATGCACCGTAGGCCTCGAGTGCCCAGACTTCCATCTCCCCGAAACGCTGTCCACCAAACTGCGCCTTACCACCCAGCGGTTGCTGCGTGATGAGCGAGTATGGCCCGATCGAGCGCGCGTGCATCTTGTCGTCAACCATGTGCCCCAGTTTCAGCATGTAGATCACACCTACCGTTGCAGGCTGGTGGAAACGCTCTCCGGTACCACCATCGTACAGGTACGTGTGGCCGAAGCGCGGGATTCCGGCCTCGTCGGTGAGTTCGTTGATCTGGTCCAAAGTCGCTCCGTCAAAGATCGGCGTGGCAAACTTGCGGCCCAGGTTCATACCGGCCCATCCCAGAACGGTCTCGTAAATCTGCCCGATGTTCATACGCGATGGTACTCCCAGCGGGTTAAGCACGATGTCAACCGGAGTTCCGTCCTCGAGGAACGGCATGTCCTCGTGGCGAACGATACGCGCAACGATACCTTTGTTACCGTGGCGTCCGGCCATCTTATCCCCTACTTTCAGCTTGCGCTTCTTGGCGATATAGACTTTCGCAAGTTTCAGGATACCGGCAGGAAGTTCGTCTCCGACGGTGATCGTGAATTTCTCGCGGCGTAGCGCCCCTTGCAGGTCGTTTAGCTTGATCTTATAGTTGTGGATCAGGTCGTTGACCATTTTGTTGGTCTCGTCGTCGGCAACCCACTGCCCTTTTGAAAGGTGCGCGAAGTCCTCAACGGCGTTGAGCATCTTCTGGGTGTATTTCTTGCCTTTTGGCAGAACCTCCTCGCCCAGGTCGTTCATCACGCCTTGCGAAGTTTTTCCGTTGACGATGGCAAACAGTTTCTCGACCAGTTTGTCCTTCAATTCGTTGAACTTGACCTCGAACTCCATCTCGAGCGCGCCCAGATCGTCCTTGTCCTTGGTGCGCTTGCGTTTGTCCTTCATCGCGCGGGCAAAGAGCTTTTTGTCAAGTACCACACCGTTGAGTGACGGCGAAGCCTTGAGCGAGGCATCCTTTACGTCGCCGGCCTTGTCGCCGAAGATCGCGCGGAGGAGTTTCTCTTCAGGTGTCGGGTCTGATTCGCCTTTTGGCGTGATCTTACCGATGAGGATATCGCCAGGTTTTACCTCGGCACCGATGCGGATCATACCGTTCTCATCGAGATCCTTGGTCGCTTCTTCCGAAACGTTCGGGATATCGTTGGTGAGTTCCTCGTTACCGAGTTTGGTGTCACGAACCTCAAGCGAATAGTCGTCAATGTGGATCGAGGTAAAGATGTCGTCGCGGACCACTTTCTCCGAGATCACGATCGCATCCTCAAAGTTGTACCCTTTCCACGGCATGAACGCCACTTTAAGGTTGCGTCCGAGTGCGAGCTCGCCGTCCTGTGTCGCATAACCTTCCGAAAGCACCTGGCCCTTGGTCACGCGGTCGCCCTTGCGGACAATCGGCTTAAGGTTGATGCAGGTTGACTGGTTGGTCTTGCGGAACTTGATCAGGTTGTAGGTCTTCTCATCGGAATCAAACGATACCATGCGCTCGGCATCGGTACGGTCGTATTTAATGGTGATGATGTTAGCGTCGACGTATTCCACGACACCGTCGCCTTCGGCATTGATCAATACACGTGAATCCGAGGCCACCTGGCGCTCAAGTCCTGTTCCCACGATTGGGGCTTCAGGGCGGAGGAGCGGCACGGCCTGGCGCATCATGTTTGATCCCATCAGCGCGCGGTTCGCGTCATCGTGCTCCAGGAATGGAATCAATGAAGCCGAAATCGACGCGATCTGGTTCGGCGCAACGTCGGTGTAGTGAACCACCGTAGGCTCCACGACCGGGAAGTCGCCTTCCTCACGGGCGATGACCTTGTCGGCGGTAATGGTTCCGTCGTTGTCCATTTCAATGTTCGCCTGGGCGATCATCTTGCCTTCTTCTTCCTCGGCGCTCAGGTAAACCGGCGCTGAAGTCAGGTCAACTTTTCCGTTGGTCACCTTGCGGTAAGGCGTCTCGATAAAGCCCATTCCGTTCACCTTGGCGTAAACACCAAGTGATGAGATAAGACCGATGTTCGGTCCTTCCGGGGTTTCAATCGGACAAAGGCGCCCGTAGTGTGTATAGTGTACGTCACGGACCTCGAAACCGGCGCGCTCACGTGAAAGTCCGCCTGGCCCGAGGGCTGAAAGGCGTCGTTTGTGCGTGATCTCGGCCAGCGGGTTGGTCTGGTCCATGAACTGTGATAGCTGGTTGGTACCAAAGAACGAGTTGATCACCGATGACAATGTCTTGGCGTTGATCAAATCGATCGGGGTGAACACCTCGTTGTCGCGGACGTTCATACGCTCGCGGATAGTACGCGCCATACGGGCAAGACCTACGCCGAACTGCTGTGAAAGCTGCTCGCCGACGGTCCTCACGCGACGGTTTGACAAGTGGTCGATATCATCGATCTCCGCCTTGGAGTTGATGAGTTCGATCAGGTACTTGACGATCGTAATGATGTCCTCTTTGGTCAGAACCTGTTTTTCCATCGGGATGTCCAGGTTCAGTTTTTTGTTCATCCGGTAGCGGCCCACCTCACCAAGGTTGTAGCGCTGGTCTGAGAAGAACAGTTTGTCGATGATGCCACGGGCCGTCTCCTCGTCAGGCGGTTCAGCGTTGCGAAGCTGACGGTAGATATGCTCGACGGCCTCCTTCTCGGAGTTGGTCGGGTCTTTCTGGAGCGTGTTGTGAATGATGGCGTAATCGGCCTGGTTGTTATCTTCCTTGTGCAACAGGATCGACTTCACGTTCGAGTCGATGATTTCTTCGACATTGTCCTTGTCGATGATGGTGTCGCGGTCAAGGAT
>JAEZGB010000116.1 GCA_023437485.1 Bacteroidota bacterium | reverse complement strand
GGGCGTGACCCAGGAAGGGCTCAAAGCCGCTATAATGGAGCTTCGCAAGGGCGACCGCGTGACATCGGCCTCGGCTGAGGAAACCTACAACGCGCTTTCCAAGTACGCCAAAAACCTGAATGAACTTGCGCGCAGCGGAAAGCTTGACGCGGTGATGGGCCGTGACGAGGAGATCCGCCGTGTACTGCAAATCCTGACCCGGCGCACCAAAAACAACCCGATGCTGGTTGGAGAGCCCGGAGTAGGTAAAACCGCCATTGCCGAAGGGCTCGCGCACCGCATCGTGGATGGTGACGTCCCGGAGAACCTAAAGGACAAGATCGTATTTTCGCTTGATATGGGCGCACTGATCGCCGGAGCGAAGTACAAAGGAGAATTTGAGGAACGATTGAAGTCGGTGGTGAAGGAAGTTACATCGGCCGAAGGTGATATTGTACTTTTTATTGACGAGATCCACACGCTGGTGGGTGCAGGCGGCGGCGAGGGCGCGATGGATGCTGCCAATATCCTAAAACCCGCGTTGGCCCGTGGCGAACTCAGGGCAATCGGTGCGACGACCCTGGACGAATACCAAAAGTATTTTGAAAAAGACAAGGCACTGGAACGCCGGTTTCAAAAGGTTTTGGTGGACGAGCCCGATACTGAAAGCGCGATTTCAATTTTGCGCGGAATCAAGGAAAAATATGAAACGCATCATAAAGTCCGGATCAAGGACGATGCGATCATCGCCTCGGTAGAGCTCTCTCAGCGGTACATCACCTCGCGGTATCTGCCTGACAAGGCCATCGACCTAATGGACGAGGCCGCTTCCAAACTGCGGATGGAAATCAATTCCAAACCCGAGGAGCTCGACGTGCTTGACCGACGGATCATGCAACTTGAAATTGAGATAGAGGCCATCAAGCGCGAAAATGACGAGTCCAAACTCAAAATACTGGGTCTTGAACTGGCCAATCTCAAGGAAGAACGCAATGAAATATTCGCGCGGTGGAAGTCCGAGAAAGACGTTGTTGACAATATCCAAAACGTAAAAACCGAAATCGAGGAATTTAAACTTGAAGCCGAACGCGCCGAACGCGACGGTGATTACGGCAAGGTGGCCGAATTGCGATACGGCAAGATCAAGGAAGCACAGCAAAAACTGGACGAATTGCAGAGCGCACTTGCCGAGAATCAATCAGGCCATTCATTGATTAAGGAAGAAGTGACCCGCGAGGACATTGCGGAGGTTGTTGCCAAATGGACCGGGGTTCCCGTGACCAAGATGTTGCAGGGCGAAAGGGAAAAACTCCTTAAGCTGGAAGACGAACTGCACAAAAGGGTAGTGGGCCAGGAGGAGGCAATCGAAGCCATAAGTGACGCCGTGCGCCGCAGCAGGGCGGGGCTCCAGGACATGAAAAAGCCCATCGGGTCCTTTCTGTTCCTGGGAACGACCGGAGTGGGAAAAACTGAACTTGCAAAAGCCCTGGCCGAATACCTGTTTGATGACGAAAACGCCATGACCCGCATTGACATGAGCGAATACCAGGAGAGCCACAGCGTTTCAAGGCTTGTGGGCGCGCCTCCGGGATACGTGGGCTATGACGAGGGCGGCCAGCTCACTGAGGCAGTAAGGAGAAAGCCGTATTCGGTGGTGCTTTTGGACGAGATTGAAAAAGCGCATCCTGACACCTTCAATATCCTGCTCCAGGTCCTGGACGAGGGAAGGTTGACCGACAACAAAGGTCGTCTGGCCGATTTCAAAAACGCCATCATCATCATGACCTCCAACATTGGAAGTGCGGTTATTCAGGAAAAATTTGAAACCCTTAAAGGAGGGATTGAGGCCGCGACCGAATCTGCAAAAGCCGAAGTACTGGGCATTCTCAAGCAAACCGTGCGCCCCGAGTTTATAAACAGGATTGACGAAATCGTGATGTTTACCCCGTTGACTCGTGAGAACGTCAGGCAAATCGTCGGATTGCAGCTTAAATCAGTTACCAGGTTGTTGGCGCAACAAAACATCACTATGGACGCCACCCCCGAAGCAATCGATTACCTGTCGGAAAAGGGATATGATCCGCAATTTGGGGCAAGGCCTGTAAAACGCGTGATCCAGCGCGAGGTCATGAACCGCCTGTCAAGGGAAATCCTCGCAGGGAATGTAAAAAGCGAGAGCATGATCCTGCTGGACAGTTTTGACGGACAACTGGTTTTCCGCAATCAGGAATAAGAGCTGCCTAAAACAGTGCATAAAAAAAGACGGGTGGCTCCGTCTTTTTTTTTAGGTTAAGTTTCAATAGATGCCTTAACTGGCAAATTTCATCAATACCTGGGCGGCAAGTTGCATGCACTCATCTTCATTTTGAATTGTTTCGGTGCAGATATTCAGGAAACGTACGGCCAGCTCATCATCGGGGAATTGCATGGCCACACCTTCAGCTTTTATGAGGAATTCTTCAGTATCCATAGCGTTGCAATTTTAAGTTTTCAATTATTTAAGGGTAAAGTTAATATTTCAACAATCGTTCCGCATTATAGATAAAGCGTCGACTTTTATCATATTAACGCATAGGAAATATGTAAATTCCTGCAAAAATGTATAAACTGAATTATTTGGCCAGACCTTATCATTTCATTAAGACCGCCTCAGCTGCTATTTGCGTAAATTCAGGGAACTAAAATCATATGACATGGAAAAAAGAATTGCAATTGTAGCTACCGATGGTTTTGAGGAAAGTGAACTTAAATCACCGCGCCAGGCTATTGAAGACCAAGGCTGGAAAGCCGAAATAATCAGCCTTAAAAGCGGGAAAATCAAATCATGGGCCGAGAAGGACTGGGGCCCGGAATACGATGTTGACAAAACCTTTGGCGATGCAGACCCCGGCGACTATGATGCGCTATTGCTGCCCGGCGGAGTGATCAGCCCGGACAATTTGCGCACCGAAGAGAAAGTCCTTGAATTTGTCAGGCATTTCTTTGATCGCAAAAAGCCCGTCGCCGCCATTTGCCATGGACCCTGGACCCTGATCAATGCGGGGGTTGTGAGTATGAAAAAGATGACGTCATACCACACTATCCGCAAAGATCTGGAAAATGCCGGTGCCAATTGGGTTGATCAGGAAGTGGTTGTTGACAATGGGCTGGTTACGAGCCGTTCGCCAAAAGACCTGCCCGCTTTCAATCTGAAGATGATTGAAGAAATTAAAGAAGGAATTCACGCCCGGGCTTAGTCCGGGTGTTTTTTATCGGGTTTTTGCCGAATGATTTTTGAACTATGTTAAAATTATATATATTCGGCAGTCAAACCTACCTATGCGACTATTTTTACCTGTTTTGCTGCTTATCTGTGCCCTGTCTCTTTCGGCACAGGAAACCTCCCGAATAAAGGTTTATCGCACCACCGAAGTTGATGACAAACCGCAATTGAAAGAAGGAATGTACCGATTGTCCAAATTCGTGGCCGATCATTTTCAGTTTCCGGACAGTTTATCAAATAAGGAAGTCAAGATTTTCACGAGTTTCGTCATTGAGCCCGATGGATCGATGACCGATGTCAGGGCGTTTTACATCAGCGTAAAGGACAAGATGCCCGATGAGGTCCCGATGGACGATGCCGGAAAGACCTTGCAACAAAAGAAGTATCTTCAATTGCAGGCCGAAGCTGCCCGCGTAATTTCGCTTTTTAGCGAAAGGTGGATTCCCGCCAAAGTGGCCGGAACGCCCGTGCGCTGTCTATTCAATTATCCGGTAAATCTCAATCTGGAGTAAATCAGAATCTTATCTTAATGGCTTTCAGGCAAACAGGTTTTTTGCGTAAATTTAAGTAATAACCAATCTTTTTTGCCAAATGAGCCAAAACGACTCCAGCCACACCTCCGGAGCCAATCTTTCCTATTGGACTGAATCGGCACCTCGCTACACCGCGCAACCTTTATCACAAGACCTTGAAACTGATACAGTCATAGTGGGCGCAGGCCTTGCAGGAATAACCACTGCCTATTGCCTTGCCAAGTCAGGCCGCGAAGTTGTTGTGATTGACGACGGAATGCCCGGAAGCGGTGAAACGGGAAGGACTACGGCGCACATTACCGCAGCGCTTGACGACCGTTACTTCAATCTTGAAAAAACTTTCGGAAAGGACCAGGCCGCGCTGATGGCGCAAAGCCATCTGGCTGCACTTGAATTCATAAAAGATACCTGTGACCAGGAAGCGATCGACTGCGATTTTAAACATGTTGACGGATATCTTTTCCGACATCCCTCAGATGATCAGGACGTCCTTGAAAAAGAACTGGAGGCCGCACGACGGGCCGGGCTTGACGTGGAAATGGTTGACCAGGTCCCGGGAATCCTGGAGTCGCACAAAGGGCTTAAATTTAACCGGCAGGCGCAATTCCATCCCATGAAGTACCTTGCCGGGTTATGCGAAAAAATCGAGGCCTGGGGTGGAAAAATCTACGGGAATACACATGCCGATGAGATCGATAAAAACGGAATCAGGGCGGGTGGCTTTTCAATAAGGGCCAAGCACGTGGTAGTGGCCACAAACGCGCCCGTAAACTCGATGTTTTTGCTCCCGACCAAGCAATTCGCCTATCGTTCCTATGTGGTCGGTTATCATATTCCAAAAGATTCAGTACCTGCAGCCTTGTGGTGGGACTCGGGTGATTATTCAATGGATTCAGATGTTGCTCCATATCATTATGTCAGGGTGCAGCCTGTCAACGAGCAATATGATTTGCTTATCGTGGGCGGGGAAGACCACATTACGGGGGATACCACTGACATTGACATTCCTGAAGACCAACGTTACGAAAGGCTTGAAGCCTGGACCAGGCGGTTTTTCAGGACTGTCGAAGTTGCTTTTAAATGGTCCGGCCAGGTGATGGAGCCGATAGACGGTGTGGCGTACATTGGCCGCAGCCCGTTTGATGCAGACAATATTTATATGATCACGGGCGATTCCGGGAACGGGATGACACACTGCACCCTCGGCGGAATGCTTGTTGCCGATCTGATCAACGGCAAGGAAAATCCCTGGGAAAAAATTTACAGCCCGTCGCGGTTCACGCTTTCGGAAAGCGGGATGGC
>JAEZGB010000070.1 GCA_023437485.1 Bacteroidota bacterium | reverse complement strand
CCCGACGAGCTGCCTACTGCTCTATCCCGCGGTATGGTGCAAATATACGACGAATTACTGAATCGTCAAGATATTTTTTAAAAAAAATACTCGTGCAAAATTTTCGGGCATAACCTAACACTACTTTTCCGATGTCTATAAACATATAAGCTTTTGGAAAAATGATGTAAGTCCTGCCGTGGGATATTGCAGCAATTTTACGGTATGCCAAGCAAAATTGTCAAAGAATGCGTCGCCGCCCTTGTCCGGCAAAATTTAAGGATTGCTTTTGCTGAAAGCGCCACCGCCGGGCGCTTTGCTTCAGAACTGGCGCTGGTACCAAAATCCGGGTTCGTCCTGATGGGCGGAATTGTATGTTATGATGCCGGTGTCAAGACTTCACTGCTGAATGTACCGGAAAGCCTGATTTGTGACCATACCGCCGAATCGGCCGAGGTAACCCGGGCGCTGGCCGAAAACCTCCGAACGCAGTTTGATGCCGAGGTGCTGGTCGCGATTACCGGGCTGGCCTCGCCTGGCGGAAGTGAAACTGACAGTAAGCCTGTCGGGACCATGTTCCTGCACATCATATTACCAGAAACCGCCATATCGCACACCGAAATTTTTAACGGGAGCCAGGAAGAAATCATCCTGCAGGCCATTGACAAGGGTTGCGAACTCATCGTAAAAAAATTACATTCCTAATCAATTCAAAAATGTCCGAAAAACAACGAATAACCTGCATGCTCATTGACGATGATATCGAAGATCAGGAAATCTTTGCGCACGCCATCCAACACCTTGGATTGGACATTGATGTAGTGACGGCCAACGACGGCGTGCACGCTATTGAAAAGATCAAGGGCGACCAAAGCCTGAACCCGTATTTTATCTTCGTCGACGTCAACATGCCGCGGATGAACGGGATCGAATGCCTGGTTGAAATCAAAAAAATTTCAAAAGTCAAGAATGTACCCGTTTACCTCTACTCTACCTACACTGATCCCCAAACCGTCGAGAAAGGACGCCAGCACGGAGCCAAAGATCTGGTTGTCAAAGCATCAAGCATGAAGGAGCTTGAAGAGACACTTGCCAAAATCCTTCCCACAAATAAAAGCTAAGCGAACTCTCACGCAATACGATGGAAAATCCGGAATTTTTAATAGCTTTACATCAAAACCACGCCTGCGTGCAAAAAAACTACATGATCCTGCTTGCTGATGACGATCCGGATGACCGCGAGCTATTTGCTGAAGCCGTCCATGAATGTGGCGCTCAAATAGAATGTGTGGCAAACGGTGCCAAACTCATGAAAAAGCTTCGTTCGCTGGAAGAACTCCCTGACTGCCTCTTCCTGGATTTGAACATGCCTGAAAAAGGCGGGAAGGAATGCCTGCGGGAGATTCGGCGCGATGAACGTTTGAGGGATTTACCCGTACTTATTTATTCCACATCGTCAAGCAAGCGCGATATCGATGATACTTTTGAATTGGGCGCGAACCGCTACGTCACAAAACCGACATCATTTTCACACCTTAAAAAGACGGTGCGCGAATTGCTGCAACTTGACCCTTCCAACATCCAGGCGCGCCCTGACCGCGGCGCCTTTGTTTTCGCAGTCGCCTAAAGTTTCCTGCAACCTTAACGAACTGCTAAAAATCTTACAACATAATTTAAAAATTATGTAAGGCGATTGCGATGAATTAACGGCAACTTTGATTGTGTACGTTCCTGCGCGAAGGTCCGTGCCGCAATTAATATGTCAGAAAAAACTACCAGGTATTTTAAAAAGGGATTGCGGATCCTGCTATGGGTTCTGGGCTCCGTCATCGGGCTTTTCCTGTTAATCGTGCTTTTGCTTCAAGTTCCTTTGGTGCAAAATTTTGTAAAGGATAAAGCGGTTGCCTACCTCGAGGAAAAAATCGGTACTGAAGTACGCCTGGACCGCATTACCATCGGCCTGCCCAAAAAAGTAATCCTCGAGGATTTCTACTTTGAAGACCAGAAGCAGGACACCTTGCTTTCGGGAAAAAGGTTATCGGTGAACATCAGCCTTATCAAACTTCTTTCAAATGAACTGGAAATTCACTCGGTCGACTTGCAGGGCGCTGTGGCGAACATAAGCCGCGACCGCGATTCAGTGTTTAATTTTGACTATATCATTGATGCTTTCGCAACCCCGAATGATACTGCCCAATCCGAACCGATGAAGATTTCGGTTGACCGGTTAAACCTTGACGATATTACCTTTAGATGGAACGATGCCATCACCCGAAATGATATCCGGGTCAAATTGATCCATTTTGACACGCACTTCAGGGAATTTAACCTTCCGAAGATGAAATTCAACATTCCCCGCATCAGGCTTGACGGGCTTGACGTGATGCTCAACCAGGGAATTGTGGAAGAAATTGCCGAAACTTCGGTTGAAGTGGTAGACACCATTTCCAGGCGGCCCGATTTCAGGATTGAATTGGGCACCATCGCGCTGTCACGCATCAGCCTGGGGTATGACAACAAGGGAACGCGGCTCAATACAGGAGTAAAATTGGGTAAATTGCTGATGGAGTTCAACCGGGTTGACATGAACCGGCAGCTCATTGAACTGAAAAAATTTGATTTGGAGGACCTGAAAGGCAATCTGGCGATAGGCAAATTTGACAAGGAGATCAAAATTCCTGAAACCGACACCACCGCCATCAGGAAAACGGGATGGAAAGTTGCCCTGGACCAGGCCAGCGTGAGAGGAATCGAGTTTAAATATGACGATGACAATTACCGCCAAAGCCCGCGGGGAATCGATTATCGGCACCTGGATATTTCACACTTTGACCTTAATGCTGAAAACCTGCTTTACTCCGACGATACGATTGCGGGCAGAATTGACCGGTTTGCGGTTCGCGAAGCTTCGGGGCTTGACCTGCGAGAACTCAGCACCGAGTTTTTTTACGGCGAACAAGGAGCCTACCTCAACAATTTGGAATTAGAAACCAACCGCACCTCCCTTAGGGAAAAAATTGCGGTCAAATATCCGTCAAGGGAATCACTCACCTCCTCGCCGGGCGAAATATACATTGACGCTGATATTCGCAACAGCCGAATCAGTTTTGCCGACATACTGCTCTTTGCCCCGGATTTACAGGTATCAAATCCATTTAAAAGCAATCCAAACGCGGTGTTACGGCTAAACACCCGAATCCTGGGGAAGATTAATGATATCCGTTTCCCTGATCTTCAGATCAGCGGGATCGGCAACACGGCGCTTTCGGCCAGCGGAAGGATTACCGGGCTTCCCGATGTCAAGCGTGCCTACTTTGACGTGAAGATCAATAACTTGCAAACTACCCGGACGGATATTGTAGGCATTGTACCCAACGGAACCCTGCCGGGGAACATCACACTTCCGGGCCAGGTTTCGGCGCGCGGGGATTTTCGCGGAGCGCTGGACAACTTCAACACTAACCTGGCTCTCTCTACCAGCTATGGCGATGCCCGGGTGAAAGCGTTGTTTGACAGCCGGCGCAAAAATCGCGAACGCTACGATGCCGATGTTTCGGTTGACAATTTTGACCTGGGAAAATTGATCGGGAATGATTCAATTGGCCGGGTCACGATGACTGCCCGGGTGGACGGTACGGGACTGCAGCCAAAATCGGCGACGGCAAAAATCAGCACCATCATCAACAGCGCTCAGTACATTGGCTATACCTACCGGAATTTCGCGCTTGACGGTACTATCGACGATGGCAATTATAATCTCGATGCGGGCATGGCCGATCCAAATCTTGATTTTACAATTAAGGCCGGGGGCGGCTTTGACGATGAATACCCGTCGGTCAGGCTCAAGCTCAATCTGGATATCGCCGATCTTGAAAAACTCAATCTCCACGCCGGGCCCATGAAAATTCGCGGGAATATCGATGCCGACATCCCCGAAAGCAACCCGGATTTCCTAAACGGAACCGTAAGCCTGCACCATATTCAGTTTCTGGCAGGGGATGATCCGGTGATCCTGGACAGCATCAACATTGTGGCAACCTCAACCGCCGAGCGCAATACCATGAAAATTCGCTCGCAGGTTCTCAAAGCCGATATTGAGGGAAAATACAAACTCACCCAGATTGCCGACGCAATTGGCAATACCATCGCCAAATATTACAATCCCGCGCCCGACAAAGCGCGCCGCCAAACTGATCCCCAGTATTTTGACTTTGACCTGCGCGTTGACGACGATCCGGTGATCTTCAAGATCGTGCCCCAACTCACCGGGCTTGAACCTTTCAATATCAGGGGGCATTACAACTCAGAGGGCGACACGATTCGCGTTGGCGGCGAGATTCCCAGGCTGGTTTATGCCGGAAACAATATCTCAGGGGCTTCGCTGCAAATTGACACCAAAGAGGGCGCGCTGGTATATGACTTTAATGTTGACGGAATCCAGGCCGGCCAGTTCAGCCTGCCTTTTACCAGCCTGACCGGCGACCTTAAGGATGATATTGCAAGCTTTAACCTGGTATTGCGCGACAGTGGTAAAAAGGAGCAATATTCGGTTACGGGCAATCTGGAGACGCGCAATGGCGATACCGAGCTCCGGATCGATCCTGAAAACCTTGTGCTGAATTACGAAAAATGGACCATCTCACCTGACAACCGCCTTCGGTTTGGCAAAAGCGGAATTTTTGCCGACAATTTCCAACTCTCGCACGAGAACAGTTCCATCAGCCTGCAATCACTTTCGCAGGATTTCAACGCGCCACTTGAGCTCGAGTTCACCGATTTTAACCTGGAAACGCTTTTCAACATGATCAGCAGCAAGGATGCTTTGGCCGGCGGAACACTCAACGGAACTGCTCAGGTCCGCAACATGAGCACCCAACCCGAGTTCATCGCCGATCTTGACATTACCGGCTTCCGGTTTCAGGACCAGCCCGTCGGTGATCTGGCCGTCCGCGTTGACAACCACACCAATGACCTTTTAAGAGCTGACGTGCAGCTTACCGGCGAAGGCAATGACATGCGCATTTTTGGAACGTATCAAACAACCCGTCAGGCGTTGAACCTGGAGTTAGATATGAATGCGCTGCAGATGAAAAGCGCTCAGGGGTTCACATTTGGCCAGGTTACCGATGGCGAAGGATTCCTTTCAGGCCAGTTCAGGATTACGGGAACAGTTCCGCAACCGCGGGTGGTGGGAGACCTCAATTTTAACGATGTGGGATTGCGGGTCACCCAGCTCAATTCATTTTTTGGCGGCATTAATGAACGCGTCCCGATCGACGCCGAGGGGCTTCGGTTTGACCGCTTTACCATCTCAGATGAAAAGGGCAACGATTTGGTGCTGAACGGCCGGGTACGCACCCAAAATTATCGTGACTTTGGCTTCGACCTTACGGTAAACGCCTATAATTTCAGGGCTGTCAACTCGAAAGCGTCCGACAACGATCTGTATTATGGCGATCTTTTCCTTGACGCTGACCTGGCGGTTAACGGCACATTGGATTCTCCCGAGGTTAGCGGCAATATCAAAATCAATGAAGACACCGCTTTTTCAGTGGTGTTGCCGCAGTCTGACCCTTCAATTGCCGACCGCGAAGGCATAGTTGAATTCGTCGATGAGCAAAACATGCTCTTGCAGGAAACCGTCATCCTCAAAAATGAACTGGACAAAACAGAGGTTCGAGGTGTCGATGTATCGGTACACATCCAAATTGTCAAGGAAGCGGTGCTTTCGTTAATTATCGACAAAGGAAACGGCGACTATCTCAATCTTCAGGGCGAGGCCGACCTTACCGGCGGAATTGACCGCTCCGGAAAGACGACCCTTACCGGAAAATACGAGTTTACTGAAGGTGCCTATGAAATGTCGTTTAACCTTTTGCGCCGAAAATTTGACATTAAGCCCGGCAGTTACATTATTTGGAATGGCGAACCGACTCAGGCCACCATAGATATCACGGCAATTTACAACGTAGACGCGGCGCCGATCGATCTTGTGGGCGACCAACTTGCCGGAGTGTCGCAGTCAGTACGCAATACTTACAAACAGCGGATCCCGTTTGAAACGCATCTCAAAATGAACGGCGCGCTGCTCAGGCCCGTGATCACTTTTGACATTGTACTACCCGACGGCAATTACGCGGTATCCTCTGAGATTGTCACCGTATCGCAGACTAAACTTGAGCAGATGCGCCGCGACCCGGCCGAGATGAACAAACAGGTATTTGCCCTGTTGCTGCTCAACCGCTTCATTGGCGAAAATCCATTTGCGAGTGAAGCCGGGTCGGCATCGCCTGAGGCCATGGCAAGGCAAAGCGTGAGCAAGATCCTGTCGCAACAACTCAACAATATCGCAGCCGACCTGATCAAAGGCGTCGAACTTAATTTTGAACTTGAATCCACAGAGGACTATACCACGGGTATCCGGGAAAACCGCACTGACCTCAATGTGGGCGTTTCCAAAAAAATGCTCGACGACAGGCTCAACGTAACCGTAGGCAGCAGTTTTGGGCTCGAAGGCCAGCAAAACCAAAACGAGCAGGCGAACAATATCGCGGGGAATATTTCGGCCGAATACCAACTTACCAAGGACGGGCGCTACATGGTGCGGGCTTACAGGAAAAATGAATATCAGGTGGCGTTGCAGGGCCAGGTTGTGGAAACCGGGCTGGCATTCGTGATCACGATGGATTACAACAAATTTCGGGAACTCTTTCACCGGACCGAAGAGGAAAAGGAAATGAAACGCCGCGAACGCGAAAGGCGCCGTCAGGAACGGGAAGCCAACATCGAACCTGACAACAAGCCGGCTTTAAATATCGAAAAGGATGAAGATTAAACTGCTCATAGCCCTCTGCGTGATTGTTCTTGCCCCCGGGTGCAGCAACATCAAGTACCTGCCCGAAGGCGAGTTGCTATACACCGGCGGTGATGTCAAGGTGCGCGACAGCGTGATCAAGCGCAAGGAACGCAAGGTGTTGGAAAAGGAAATGGAAGGCCTGTTGAGGCCCAGGCCAAATTCCAAAATTTTGGGCCTCCGGGTAAAACTATACGCCTATAATATTGCAGGCAAACCTGAAAAAGACCGCGGACTAAAACACTGGCTCCGAAACAAATTTGGTGAACCGCCGGTACTTTTTAGCCAGGTGGATTTGGAGTACAATTCCGATGTTCTGCAGAATTTTGCCGAAAACCGCGGATACTTCAAAGCAAGGACACAGGCTGATTCCACGCGGCGGGGGCGGCGGGCGTCGGCCGAATATACGGTAAGGCCGGGAGTTCAGTACAAGATTCGCGAAGTGTTTTTTCCCGATGATTCAACCGACGTGGGCAGGGCAATAGCCCGGACCCGGCGCCGTACCGCGCTCAAACCCGGTGAACCGTATGACCTTGACGTCATCAAGGCCGAACGCGAGAGAATTGACTCTCGTCTCAAAAACCGCGGGTTCTATTACTTTAATCCGGATTATTTATTGGTCCAGGTTGACTCTACCGTGGGGAAATACCAGGTGGACCTCAGGATGAAAATCAAGGACGATGCCCCTGAGCAGGCCCGGCAGGTTTATACGGTTGATCAGATTACCATCTACCCCAATTTCTCGATCAAAACTGACACCGTTAATTTTGATCCGGACGATGTAATCCAATACCGCGATTTTACCATCATCGATTCGTCAAAAATGTTCAGGCCACGGATCTTTGACAATACCCTGCAGTTCAAAAAAGGTGAAATCTACAGCCGCCGCGAACACAATCTTTCGCTGAACCGGCTGGTAAACATGGGTCCTTTCAAATTTGTCAAAAACGAATTCACCCTGAACGATTCATTGCCCAATTCGCTCAACGCCTACTATTTTCTTACTCCCTCGCCCAAAAAATCAATCCGCGTGGAAGTCCTGGGAAAAACCAATTCGGCCAACTACACCGGTAGCGAACTCAACATCAACTGGTCACACCGAAACGCTTTCCGCGGTGCCGAACTTTTGCAGATTTCAGGTT
The DNA here is from genome assembly GCA_023437485.1 of Bacteroidota bacterium. Classification (GTDB taxonomy): domain Bacteria; phylum Bacteroidota; class Bacteroidia; order Flavobacteriales; family Flavobacteriaceae; genus Flavobacterium. The sequence continues at coordinate 4,754 of JAEZGB010000070.1, read as the reverse complement.
TTGGTGGGATGGAAGTTCAGGTTTCAGGGGTGAACAAAGGCTTCAATGTGTACCGCATCGGAACCGAAGCCAGCCTGACCTGGCCACGGTTCATCACGCCTTTTCCGGTGGTAAGCGCAAGCGGCTTTGTGCCAAGGACAAAAGCGACTTTGGGCTATGAATACCAAAACCGGGCAAGGTTGTATTCGCTGAATTCATTCCGCGGCTCGTTTGGTTACCTCTGGAAAGAGGATATCCGCAAAGAGCATCAGCTGATGGTCACCGACATCAACTTCGTCAGTCCCTCGCAGGTCACCGACCTTTATCGCGAACAGATTGCCGCCAACCCGTCACTGGCAAGGGTTACTGAAAAGCAGTTGATTTTTGGCCCGACATATTCCTACACCTTTACCAATACAATGCGCCGCAGCCGAAAACACACTTTTTACTATAAAGGGTTGGTTGAAGCGGCAGGGAACGTCGCGGGCCTGGTCACATCGGCTAATGTGAAAAAAGGCGATACGGTCAGGATTTTCAATGTTCCGTTCAGCCAATTTGTAAAGGGCGAAAATGATTTCAGGCATTATATTAAACTCACCGACAACACCCAACTGGCCAGCCGGATTATCGCTGGGGCGGGCTTTCCCTACGGAAACTCGCGGGAGTTGCCCTTTATGCGACAGTTCTTTATTGGTGGGACCAACAGCATCCGCGCGTTCAGGGCCCGAAGCGTCGGGCCGGGCACTTTCAATGCCGAAACCGATCCGAGCTCGTTCCTTCCCGATCAGTCCGGTGACATCAAGCTTGAATTCAATACTGAATACCGCGCGAAGCTTTTCAGTGTGGTTCACGGCGCTGTATTTGTGGACGCCGGCAATATCTGGTTAATGAACAAAAACCCGTTAAAGCCAGGCGCTGAATTCTCAGGAAAGTTTTTAAAGGAACTGGCTGTGGGGACCGGCTTCGGGCTTCGGTTTGACCTTAATTTCCTGATATTGAGAACAGACCTTGCATTCCCGCTGAGAAAACCATATCTGCCTGATGGACAGCGCTGGGTGCTGGATCAGATTGATTTTGGAGGTAAATACTGGCGCAGGGACAATCTGGTCTTTAACCTCGCTATCGGGTATCCGTTTTAAGATTGGAATTATATAAAAAGACATTTAAATTTTGTAAGCCCGAGGCTGGCCATAAAACTAATTTTACAAAAGCAAAATAAACTTTTTGTTACGGCCATTGGCCGGACTATAAAAAGATGGTAAGGTAATGTAGGGATTCCTTATCATCTTTTTTCTTTTTACTCCCACCTAAATCTTTTCATCCGTCTGAAACAAAAAAAAATGGACCTATTTGCATAGCTCCATTTTTGAGAACAGATAATTTGTCTTGAAATTATTCGCAATTGATTTCGGCAATTGTTACGCAATTCCTTTATCTGTTCTGCTTTTGTAAAATTGGGTTTTAATTTCCGGCCATTACTTATACCTTTTTTCCCAAAATTTGCAGAATTACCATCGCCCTTATTTTGGTTAAAACTTTGCGATTTACATTATTGAAATACGGGAACATCAGCGGTAAGTGCAAATAATGTAAGTTTTCCCAATAATGTTGTAAGCAGTGAAATTTGCATTTGTTGAACCTTTGTAAACCTTCGCTAACGCCAAAAATTTATCACTTTATGGAACTCATCAAACAAGTCAAAACCAACAAACTTCATCGCACAAACAACCCCATTAAAATTTCGGTAAAAACAGGTCATCAGGAAACGTATGACCTGATTGTTTTTTGTCATTTGCGCTGGCAGTTTGTTTACCAACGGCCGCAACATATCATCAGCAGGCTTGCCAAGGATATGAAAGTATTGTTTGTAGAAGAGCCGATTGGTTATGAACCGGGCGAAAAGAACACCGCCAATCTCCTTGAGATCACTGAAAACCTCCACGTGCTGCAGCCCAAAGTGGACAACATTGAATCCATCCGCAACGTGCTCGAGGAATATGTGGCCAACCGAAATGTGGATATGGGTTGGTTTTACTCGGCATCATTTGTACCCCTCTTGGACGAATTCAGGTTTGACACCGTGGTCTATGACTGCATGGATGAGCTCAGCCAGTTCCGCGGCGCTCCTGCCGAACTGATAGTCCAGGAAAAGTTCCTGATGGCGCAGGCCGATATCGTCTTTACAGGCGGAAAGTCACTGTACGAGGCCAAGCGCAAGCAACATCCAAATGTGTTCTGTTTTCCAAGTTCGGTGGATCGCGAACATTTTTCAAAAGCACTGAACGGCGTTGCAATTCCGGAAGATATTTCACATATCCCGTATCCAATAGTAGGGTTTTATGGCGTTATCGACGAACGCATTGACCTTGACCTGATAGCCGGCACTGCCGAGATCAATCCTGAAGTACAATTCGTGTTTATTGGGCCAACTGCGAAAATCAGTGACGAAGACCTGCCAAAGGCCGAAAACATCCATTATCTTGGAATGCGGTCATATGAGACATTGCCAAACTACCTCAAGGCGTTTTCAGTGGCGATGATGCCCTTCGCCCTGAATGAAGCCACCGAATTCATCAGCCCTACCAAAACACTGGAATACATGGCCGCAGGAAAATGCATCGTTTCGACACCCATCCGCGACGTAGTGCGCGATTACAGCCATTGCGTAAATATTGTGCAAACTCCGCAGGAATTCAGTGAAGCGGTGCACTTTATCCTTGAAAACCCGCATGACCTCTCACTTGAATGCGAATATGACGATATCCTGGAAAAAACTTCCTGGAACAATACGGTTAGCAAAATGCAAATCCTGATTGGAAAAACCGCGCGTTCATGAACCACGATATCGTAATTGTCGGGGCCGGGATATCCGGTGCCGTACTCGCACAGTGTTACGCCACTATGGGCAAAAAGGTCCTGGTCCTTGAAAAACGAGACCATATTGCGGGCAATTGTTATGATTACATCGATGAAAATGGGATTCTGGTCTCAAAATACGGCGCGCATTTGTTCCATACCAATGATGAAGATGTCTGGCAGTATGTAAACCGCTTTGCCCAGTGGTATGAGTGGGAACACAAAGTTCTGGCAAAAGTTGATGGCCAGCTTGTCCCTATTCCGGTAAACATTACCACGGTAAACAAACTTTTTGGGCTCGCGCTTGAAACAGAAGGCCAAATGTTGCAATGGCTGCAGGCCAACAAAATCCCGATCGCGAATCCGGGCAACGGACACGAGGCGGTCATCAGCAAGGTGGGGCCTGAGCTTTATGAGAAAATGTTCCGCCATTACACCAAAAAACAATGGGACAAATATCCGGAGGAATTGGACGCATCAGTATTGGAACGCATTCCGGTGCGCACAAACTTTGATGACCGTTACTTCTCCGACAAATACCAGGCGCTGCCCGTAGGCGGTTACACCAGGATGTTTGAAAGGATCCTGGACCATGAAAATATCGAAGTCAGGCTCAACACTGACTTTTTTGACATACGCGAGCAATTGGGCGTTTTTGAAAAATTATTCTACACCGGGCCGATAGACCGTTTCTTTGATTTCAGGCACAGCCTTGACGAAAAGCTGGAATACCGATCGATTAATTTTGTTTCTGAAACCATCGATCGCGAGTTTTTCCAGGAAAATTCAGTGGTCAACTACCCGGGAATGGAAGTGAGCTTTACAAGGATTGTTGAATACAAACATTTTGGACATCAAAAATCCGACAAAACCACCATCGTTCGCGAATACACCGTGGACGAAGGCGATCCCTACTACCCGGTGCCCAATGCCCGCAACCAGGCAATTTATGAAAAGTACAGGGCCGAGGCCGAAAAACTGACCGACATCTATTTTGTCGGCAGGCTGGCCAATTATAAGTATTTCAATATGGACCAGGCCTTCAAGAACGCGCTTGACCTGTTCCGCGAACTGCAGGAGCGCGAGGATAATTTAAAAGTGGCGTGATGAATCCATTCAGCACTTTTTTCATGGGCGGATATGAATGCGCCGATCACATCAACCGCGACGGCGTACGGGTTAACCTGCTAAGGGAAACCCAGCACGATATCCGCGTTGAAGAAGATTACCGGATGCTGGCCTCGATTGGGATCAGGACCGTCCGCGAAGGAATTTGCTGGAGCGCTGTGGACGATGGAAGCGGCAGCTTTGATTTTAGCGAAGTTGCATACCGGATGGACGCGGCGCACAAATTCGGGATACAGCAAATCTGGGATTTGTGCCATTTTGGATACCCTGACAACATCTACCCGACCCATCCGCTGTTCACAAAACGGTTTATGGCCTTGTGTGAGGCTTTCGCCGAATTTCACAAAACCTATTCACACCAGCCGCTTTTTGTGGTGCCGATCAATGAAATCAGCTTTCTCTCATGGCATTCAGGCGATGTGCGCGGAACCGTACCTTTTGCCGTAAACAGCGGCTGGGACATCAAGTACCATCTTTGCAAAGCGGCAATCGCAGGCATCAAAATACTCAAGGAAGTTGACCCCTCATGCACTGTGATTTTGGTGGAACCTTTGATACGGGTGCATCAGGCCTATGAATGTGATGCCGATGTGGTCCGGGACTTGAACGAACACCAATTCCAGGCAATGGATATTATAGCCGGGAGAATATGCCCCGAGTTGGGCGGTGATGAATCATTGCTGGAAATCCTCGGTTTCAACTATTACTGGAATTCGGAATGGGAGCATGGAACCGGCCCGCTTGAATGGCCTGAAACGATTCAAAAGCGAACCCGTATCGCGGCATTATTG
>JAEZGB010000046.1 GCA_023437485.1 Bacteroidota bacterium | reverse complement strand
CTGAAGGTCAACCAGAGGTTGTGGGTTGCCGTTTTGGTCCAATACCAGCATCGGTGGCACCTCGGGAGTGGCTTCCTTGGCAACGCGCGCATCGTCGGCACCAAATGTGGGCGCGGTGTGCACGATTCCGGTTCCGTCCTCGGTTGTCACGAAATCGCCGGCGATGACACGGAAGGCATTTTCGGCATTCTCAAAAGGCAGCGCCCACGGGAGCAACTGTTCGTACCTAATTCCCACAAGCATCTCGCCCTTGGCTTCGGCTACAATTTGGTACGGAATCTTTTTGTCGCCCTCCTTGAAATTACCGAAATCGGCCTCATCGGCGCTCTCGAAATAATTCTTGCCAAACTGTTTGCCGACGAGGTTTTTCGCGAGTACAACATTGATTGGGCTGAACGTATATTGGTTGAACGTCCGGACCAAGACATAATCGATCTTTGGCCCGACGGTAAGCGCCGTGTTTGAAGGCAAAGTCCAGGGCGTTGTGGTCCAGGCGAGGATGTGCACTTCGCCGAAGCCCTGCAAAAAGTCTGGCAGCGATTCGTTTTTGGCCTTGAACTGCGCCACGATCGTGGTATCGGTGACATCGCGGTAAGTTCCCGGTTGGTTGACCTCATGTGAACTCAGCCCCGTTCCCGCCTTGGGCGAATACGGTTGGATGGTGTAGCCCTTGTACATCAGGCCCCTGTCATAGATCTGCTTCAAAAGCCACCACACCGATTCCATGTATTTGGGCTTGTAGGTGATGTACGGATCGTTCATATCGACCCAATACCCCATCTTTTCGGTCAGGTCATTCCACACGTCGGTATAGCGCATGACCGTGCGTTTGCAGGCCTCGTTGTACTCCTCGATGGAAATTTTGGTGCCAATGTCTTCCTTGGTGATCCCGAGTTCCTTTTCGGTTCCCAGTTCAACCGGAAGCCCGTGCGTGTCCCAGCCCGCCTAGCGCTTGACCTGGTAGCCTTTTTGGGTCTTGTATCGGCAAAAGATGTCCTTGATGGCGCGCGCCATGACGTGGTGGATCCCGGGCAGCCCGTTGGCCGACGGCGGTCCCTCAAAAAAGACAAAAGGCGTCTTCCCTTCGCGGGTCGAGACGCTCTTTTCAAAAATATTTTCTTGTTTCCAGAAGTCAAGTACCTCCTTGGCCGCACCCGGCAAATCAAGGCCTTTGTACTCCGTGAATTTATCGTTCATCAGGCAGTTTCTTTATTCGGACTGCGAAAGTAGTGATTTTTTTCAATAAGTTGACCCGCTTGCACTTAGTGCCGTGAGGCTCACGAAAATAGCTCTCGCAGAACTTCGAGCGATTTGGGCTCGCGGAAACCCTCCAGGTGAAGTTTGTAATAATCGAGCAGGATTCGCAAGAGCGCCTGCCGTTCATTGCCCGAGAACATGTTCTGAGCGGTGCTGAACCTCAGCCCGATCAATCGCTTGAAAAGGTGCGTTTGCGTATCGGAAAGGCAGGAAACACCGGGATGGTTGGTAAAAATGCCTTCGGTCATTTCAAAATATCCGGCCGAAATATTGCTGACATCGGGATAAAAACCAAGGAATTTGGTGATTTCGAGCATCAGGATCAGATGAAAATTGGCCGTCTCCGAGTGCTGGTCAAGCCAGATGAGCGCCGTCTCCAGGAATTGATAAAGGTCGATGTTGGCTTCCTCCTCGCGAATGGCGTGGTGCAAAACATCGGCGACGAAAATCGCAATTGAGCTCTTGACCATGTTGGAAGCGATGGTCTCGTAGGGAATGGCCAGCCGGATCTCGCGGAATTGTTCCAGCGTGCCCTTGTTTTTGTGGACGGCTTCGATGTCCAGGATGGTGAGCGGCTGGAAATAGGCGGCCTTTTTGTTTTTTGCCGATGAAGAACTTTGGACGAAATACGACTTGAGCCCGGCCTCGCGGGTAAAACAGCGCACGATCAGGCTTTTTTCCTGGTACCGAAGCGCGCTGATCACGATGGCCCGGGTCGAAATGCGCATTAGCGAATCACCATGACCTTCTTGACCTTGGTTTCGCCTCCGTCCTCGGCCGAAATAAAGATCATGTAAACACCCGAAGCGACGCGGTATTTGCCAAATGCAGTCGTGTCCCACTCGATGGTTCCGCCCTCCGAAATCGTCTCGTAAACCAAATTGCCCTCGATGTCGGCAATCTTGATGTTGGCGCGGTCCAAAAGCCCGGCAATCTTGACCGTGCCGTTGAATTCGGGACGAACGGGATTCGGGTAAACAATCACGTTATTGAGATTCCCCGCGGCCCCGGTGGCTGTTCCCTTGAAAGAAACCATGCCTTTGTCGGTGGCAAAAAACACCTCGCCGGTGGCCATGTTAATCCCGATATCATTCACCGTATTGCTGGGCAGCGGTGAATTGGTGGAAGTAAACCTATGGATAGTTTCCTGCCCGTTGGACGAAAGCAAAAACACACCCGAATCGGCGGTGGCTACCCATTTGTTGTTGGCGCCATCGACGGCAATGTCTGTGATAAACTGCTCAAAAAGGAGTTCCTGCGCCACGTCATCCTCCAAAATGATGATTGCGTTGGAGGTCAGCGGGCCCTGGTTCTGGAACCGGTCAACGCTTGGCAAAACCCGTAATCCCCGGCGGGTCCCGATCCAAAGTTGGTTTCGGTTGTCGATGGCAAGGGCGCGAACATCGGGGCTTGGCAAATTTCCGTTGTCAGACCCGAAAGTGATTTTCTTGAAAATGTTACCGTTTTCATTAAAGCCTACAACGCCATCGGTGGTCGTGGCCATCCATTTGGTGTTGTTCTTGTCAATGACGAGTTTGCCAAAGCGGGCGCCGAAAAAGGAATTTAAGATGCCGGTCATTTCATAGGATTGCCAACTGCCGTCAGTGCGCAAAACTTTGAGCGGATCCTGGATAAGCCCGTTGGTCATCCATAGATTGCCCTGGCGGTCAAAGGCAGACTGTTCTACCCGCACGCTGATGTACGTTGGCGCGCTGGGGTCAACAAGCGATTCCAACCCTGAATTGGTCTGGTCGTATTGCATCACCAGGACGTCATTCTGGAATTCCAAAAGCCCTGACGAATAGGAACTCACAAAAATATTGTTTTCGTCCTGCGGGTTTACCGTTACCCGAACAAGGTCATACGCCTCTTTCCCGGGTTCGTGCACCTCCTCATAGGGGATGTTGAGCCACGAGGTGCCGTTAAATTTACTGAGACCGTAGGTGTCAAGGGGAAATGGATCAAATTCCTCAGTGTAGGTTCCATAAACAGCCCATAGATTGCTGCTTTCCGTATTGATTGAAAAGATATTGTTGCGGGCGGGGCCGTCAGGGCGGATGTTTTCAAAAAAGGTTGGATTTGAAATCTCGCTGACCAGCACGCCGTCTTCCCTGGTTCCGATGATGATCTGTGTCCCTATCATGGTGGCGGCGGTAAATTCGGCGTCCATTTCAGGCACGATATTGCTGTCAAACTGGACAACGGGGCCCAACGTAGCATTGTAAATATAAACGCGGTCGGCAGTGGTCACGAGCAGATTGGAATTCACGCTGCGCAGATCCACTGCCGCCATGGGCAACGTGGCGAATGGAACAAACCCTGAACCATTCCATCGGTTCAATTGGCCAAATGAGGTAACGGCAGCAAGCTGGTCCTCGACTGTTGCGATGCCCGTCCAATCCCCGTTCATAACAGTGGACCATTGCGCGAAATCAATCAAATTTGGGTTAGTGAGCAGCGCGCGCCTGATTCCCACCGAAGTCGCTGCATACAGGTAGCCATCGTAAACAGCAGTTTGCCTTACAGGAATTTCTGCCCCGTTTGGCCCCATAAAATAGGTGTCGCCAAATCCATTTGTCAGAAGATTATACTGCACGATCCCAAAATCGCACGAAACGTAAACGATGCCGGAAACTTCCATGAAATGGTTGACGCGCTTAATATTGTTGGGCAGTTGTTTGTTTATGATGTCCACGACATTGAGCATCGAGCCATCGGCTTCGTTGATGATGATGATGAGGCCATTGTCATAACCGATCATGGTTTTGTTGGACAATGTACTGTAATAGAGTGCGGTGATGGTTTGACCCGAGAGGCCATCGACCGTATTGGTGGTCTTAATTTGTCCCGATGCCAGATTTTTGGAGAAAAGCGCATTTTCCGAAGCCGCGTAGAAAGATGTGGCAGATTGCGACAAATCGCGAATCTCGTTATACGAAAAGTACCCTTTCCAGCGCGCGTCTTGCGCCTGCGTGGCAAAAGCCCAGAAAAGGATAACGAGTGGTAAAAGTCGTTTCATTCGGCGGAATTTAGTACAAATATAAAGGAGATGACGTGGTTTTAAGGATTTTGAATTTTGAATTTTGAATTTTGAATTGGAGTTCTAACAACAATGAACCCGGCTGAGGATGCAATTTGCCAATTTGAAAGGTTCAAACTACAGCTACAAACATCAACTTCACCAGACCATCGCTCAGATATGCTGTTGCCATAATTGATGATCTCAATACTAATATTCAGAACCACGATGAGCAATTTGCTCTTGAAGCTACCAACAGACCAAAAATTCAAAATTCACAATTCAAAAATTATAATAATTATAAAGGCTGCCCGAAGACAGCCCTTATTTCTAAAATAATCTGAGAATTAAACAACTCCCTGTGCCAGCATCGCGTCGGCGACCTTGACAAAACCGGCGATGTTTGCGCCTTTGACGTAATCAACATAACCGGAACCATCGGCGCCAAACGCCACGCAAGATGAGTGGATGTTGAGCATAATGCTTTTGAGCCTCTCGTCAACCTCTTCGGAAGTCCAGCTCAGGCGAAGCGAGTTTTGCGACATTTCAAGACCTGATGTGGCAACCCCGCCGGCGTTTGAAGCCTTGCCCGGCGCGAAAAGAATCCTGGCGTTTTGGAAAACCGTCACAGCCTCCGGTGTCGACGGCATGTTGGCGCCTTCTGACACGCAGATGCAGCCGTTCTCCACCAGCATTTTGGCCTCGTCGCCATTGAGTTCGTTTTGCGTTGCGCACGGAAGCGCCACGTCACATTTAACTTCCCAGGGGCGTTTGCCCGCAACGTATTTAGCGGCTGGATATTTATTAAGGTAATCGCTGATTCGCCCGCGGTTCACGTTTTTAATTTCCATGATGT
>JAEZGB010000024.1 GCA_023437485.1 Bacteroidota bacterium | reverse complement strand
CTCGGTGAGTTTTCAACAACCCCTTTGAAAATGCCGCCCCATCATGTAAAAGAACTTCCTGAATGCGGGTGCAAAAGTACGCCGGTTTTTGACTCTCGCAAGGGATAAGGAGGTTTTTTTGAAATATTTTTTGCTTAAGAAGCTAAGGGGCTCAATTGCAAGGATTCAGCTTTAGCAGTCATCAGTCGTCAGTCGTCAGTCGTCAGTCGTCAGTCGTCAGTTTGTTACGAGGTAACCGATGACATTCGGCCATCCCTGCAGCTTCTTTCGTCTTTCGTCTTTCGACTTTAGACTAATCTTGCAACTTCTTTTGACTTTCGACTTTCTACTACCCCGGCTTTTCCGCTCGACATAAATCATATTCTCCTATCCTACCTCGCGCGAGGAACAGTAGGGAACGCAGCCGGCCCCTCCCCTACACCCGAAGCTCGGAATTTTCGCGAAGCGGCTGGTATAGGAAAACCATAACTTTTTTAGCTGTCAGTGGTCAGTCATCAGTCATCAGTTTGTTATGAGACAACCAGTGACATTGGCGAAACCACCGTGCAGTATTAAGTTTTGGGTTTTGAGTAATGGGATTATTAAGCTTTCAGCCGTCAGCTGTCAGCCGTCAGCTTGTCTTGTTGTAAGTGACGGCATCGCAGACACCAAGATGCAGTTTTAAATTATGGGTTCTGAGCAATGGGATTAAAAGTCCAATGATCAATGAATACTATATAATGAGGAATATTGACAAGTCCTCCCGCCGCTCCATTCGACATTCAACATTAGTCAATCTTGCAGCTTCTTTCGACTTTCGTCTTTTGACTACTCCTGCCGCTCCATTCGACATTTGACATTCGACATTAGTCAAACTTGCAGCTTCTTTGGACTTTCGACTTTCTACTACCCCGGCTTTTCCGCACGACATTAATCATATTCTCTTATCCTACCTCGCGCGAGGAACAGTAGGGAACGCAGCCGGCCCCTCCCCTACATCCGAAGGTCGGAATTTTCGCGAAGCGGCTGGTATAGGAAAACCATAACTATTTAGCTGTCAGTGGTCAGTCATCAGTCATCAGTTTGTTATGAGACAACCAGTGACATTGGCGAAACCAACGTGCAGTGTTGAGCTTTGGGTTTTGAGTAATGGGATTATTAAGCTTTCAGCCGTCAGCTGTCAGCAGTCAGCTTGTCTTGTTGTAAGTGACGGCATCGCAGACACCAAGGTGCAGTTTTAAGTTACGGGTTCTGAGCAATGGGATTAAAAGTCCAATAATCAAATGAATACTATATAATGAAGAATATGGTCTTGTCCTCCGGCCACTCCGTTCGACATTCGACATTCGACATTAGTCAATCTTGCAGCTTCTTTCGTCTTTCGACTTTCGACTTTCGACTTTCGACTTTAGACTTTAGACTCTCCCTTCATTCAAACCTAATTGACCTGGCCGGCGATATTCTTGAAATCACCATCGATGGAATGACCAGCACTACCAGGCAAATTGCGACGGTACCAATATTGAGCAGCAAAATATAAAGCCAATTGAAATAAACCGGTGCTTCGGTCACATAATAATTCTCGGGATTGAGTTTGACCACTCCGGTGACTCTTTGAATGACCAGCAACCCAATTCCAATGACATTCCCCCAAAGTAAACCTCGAACTATTAGGTGCAGGGCGTTGTACAAAAATATCTTTCGGACCGAGGCATTTCCCGCCCCAAGCGCTTTCAGGATACCAATCATCTGCGTACGCTCCAGAATCAGGACCAGCAGGGCCACAATCATATTGATAGTGGCAACCAGAATCATTACTCCAAGAATTACAATGATGTTGAAATCAAATAATCGCAACCAATCAAATATATAAGCGTATTTGTCGGCGATGGTTTCGGTGTTGAGTTCAGAGCCGGTGTGATGGTATACCTCTTCGCCCTTAACGTCGATCTGGCTAAAATCGTCAAGAAAAACTTCAAAAGACCCCACTTGGTCGGGCTTCCATTTATTGATCCGTTGCACATGCCGGATATCGCCAATAACAAAGGCTCCGTCAAATTCCCTGAAACCCGAGTCATAAATACCAACAACTCGGAACACCCGTAAATTGGGCAGACGGCTCTGGTTTTCCTTCATGAAAAAGGTGTTGAATTTGTCGCCGACCTTCAGTTTTAGCCGATTCGCCAGGAATCGTGACATAAGTACCTGATCATTTACCGATCCGCTCACATCGGGCATTTGACCGCTAACCAGGTACTCGGAAAGCTGCTTAAAATCATAATCTTTCCCGACACCTTTAAAAATAATTCCCTCAAATGCGTCGGCGGTACGGATAATGCCGGCTTTTGCGGCAACGGCCTGAATATGGCGGATACCCTCAACTCCGGTGAATTTGGGATAAAAATCCTGTTTGATGGAAATCGGAACCAGGCTAACCTGCGATTGGTTGTCGTCGTAATTGGAAATCTGGATATGGCCGTTGAATGCCGAAACCTTGCTCCGGATCTTGTCCTGAAGGCCGATACCGGTTGCCACCGAAATGATCATCATTACCATCCCGATGGCCACGGCCGATATCGCGATTTTAATTATTGGCCCGGAAATGGTACTTTTATGCTCGCGGTTACCGGCCAGTCGCCGTGCTATGAAAAATTCTAAATTCAATTGAATGGGTCTTATTGCCAAAAATACGTTTTTATTCATGTTGCTTTCGCTCATCGCGTGCGTAAATTCAAATACCAAAGCAGCCAGGGCCAAAAATTCCGGGGCCACTTCCCAAACTGAACCTACCCGTAGCAACTTACCAATTATCACCGGCGCCGAAAATTTACAGGCTTATTTGCCGATGATTCGCGGAAAGAAGGTGGGAATCGTTACCAACCAGACTGGTACCATTAATTATATTCAAGCACCGGAAACCAGTACATGGATCCGCGGTGAGCAAATGTCGGTGGTGGACTATCTGATCGGGCAATCAGTGCAGTTCAGGGCCATTTACGCACCTGAACACGGTTTTCGCGGAACTGCCGATGCGGGCGAAACCATCCGCGACGGCAGGGACATCAAGACCGGCCTGCCGATCATTTCGCTTTACGGAAACAATAAAAAACCTTCACCATCACAATTGGAGGGCATCGATGTGATGCTTTTTGACCTTCAGGACGTTGGCGCGCGGTTCTACACCTACATCTCCACGCTGCACTATGTAGTGGAGGCCTGCGCCGAAAACAACATTCCGCTGATTGTGCTGGACAGGCCAAATCCCAACAACGGTACGGTTGACGGGCCGGTTTTGGAGAAGGGTAACGAGAGTTTTGTGGGGATGCACCCTATTCCGGTCCTGCACGGGTTAACCATTGGGGAATATGCGCAAATGGTTTTGGGCGAACGATGGGTTAAAGCCGACGGACTTGACCTCACCGTAGTCCCTTGCCTGAATTACGAAAAGAACATGCGCTACAGCCTGCCCGTCAAACCGTCCCCAAACCTGCCGAACGACCGGTCGGTAAACCTGTATGCAAGCCTTTGCCTATTTGAAGGCACCAATGTGAGTGTGGGCCGGGGAACCAATAAACAGTTCCAGATTTACGGGTCGCCGTTTTTGCCCGATACCGGATTTTCATTTGTTCCCATGCCTAACGTGGGTGCAAAAGACCCTATGCACAAAGGAAAAAAGTGCTTTGGAAAAGACCTGTCGGCGCATCCGCCCGTAAAAAAGCTCGAATTGGAATGGCTTATTGATGCATACGCCAATACTTCGGACAAAAAATCATTTTTCAACAACTTCTTCCTGAAACTTGCGGGAACCACAACCCTTCGTGAACAAATTGAAACTGGCGTTCCTGAAAATAAGATCAGGGAAAGCTGGCAACCCGGGCTGGCCAAATTCAGGGCCTTGAGATCAAAATATCTGCTCTATGCCGACTGATCGTTTTAAATTATAAGAAAATTTTAGCAGGAAGGCGAAGGGCAAATCGCTATTTTAGTGAGGACAAACAATTTAAACCAAACACTATGAAAACTGCCGAAACAATCCTGCATTACCTGGACAAGATAAAAAGCCTGCTTGGCATTATTGATAATTTTTTGGATACGGCCCTCGAATACATGACCGAAGCCAAAGAGTGGCTGGAAAAGCTATTGGGCTATGTTGAAAACTGGTTGAACACTCTTGCTGAAAAAGTGGGCAAAACCAATGAGAACCGCCATTTGAGCGAAGAACACATGTTTGTTTAAAGCGGAATCCTTTTCTTCATCTGTTCCACGATATTGAATGCTGCCGGGCACATTTCAATATTTTTAAGGGTCAAAGCCGCTATCTGCTGGAATTTTTTGCGGTCAGTGTGCGGATATTCGCGGCAGGCTTTGGGCCGAACCTCGTAAATCAGACAATAATTATCGGAAGCCAGGAAAGCACATGGGGCCTGTTTTAGCACCTGGTCGCCATCTTCATCAACCCGCAGGAATTCGGAAATGAATTGCTGCGGTTTTTTTTTGAGGTGTTTGGCGATGCGTTCAATGTCAATATCAGTGAACAATGGCCCAGTGGTCTTGCAGCAATTCGCGCACGTCAGGCAATCGGTTTTTGTGAACTCATCGTCGTGAAGTTCGCGCATTACGATATCCAGGTTTTTTGGAGCCTTTTTTTTGAGCTTTTCAAAATACTTCCTGTTTTCCTGATGCTTATCTTTGGCCAAAGTTGCCAACCGCGCGATTTCCTTCTCCATCTGGCAAAATTATGCAAAACTCATGAAAGATCTTTTAGGGCAGGCAGCCCTTGATTACCTGCGCGGGGCCTTGCGTCAAAATCCCGTAACTGAAACGCAGATTACCGAAGCCGACGAGTTTGAAGTGAAATATCTCTTCAGGTCCTACGGGCATATGCCTGAAATTGAAAAATGGGCCCTTGATCACGCTTGCGGAAGCATTCTGGATGCGGGTTGCGGTGCCGGAAGCCACGCGCTGGAACTGCAAAATCGGGGATTCGACGTTACTGCTATTGATATCTCGAATAATTTTATCGAGACTTGCCGGCTTCGAGGCGTGAAAAATGCCAGGGTGGCCGATATTATGAAAATCGAAGAAAAGTTCGATACGATTCTATTGCTGATGAATGGAACGGGAATTTGCGGAAGGCTGTCAGGACTTGCGGATTTCCTGGATCATCTCAGAAACATGCTTGCCAAGGATGGCCAGATCCTGATTGACAGTTCTGATATCATCTACATGTTTGAGCAGGAAGATGGTAGTTTTGAGGTACCGGCCGAAGGATTTTACGGTGAACTAATCTTTGAACTGAGTTACGATGGGCAGACAGAAGATCCTTTTCCGTGGCTTTACGTTCCTTTCGAATTGCTCCGTGAAGTGGCGCATTCCGTCGGGCTTGCCTGCGATAAAGCACTCGACGGGCCGCATTATGATTATCTGGCCCGGCTTTATGCAATAAAAAAGCCCGGATAAACCGGGCTTCCAATGCTACTATTGCATGTATTTCATCATCATGGCTTGCAGCCCCATCCCCCACTCCTGTCCGGCAGCTTGGGATTTCTCAGCGAGTTCGCCGGCTTTTTCCGTCATCTTTTTCCCAACAGGGGTTTCATAGAAGGCCAGCATTGCCTTAATGTCTTCTTTGGTGTAAACCTCCGTATAAACTTTGACCAGTTTGTCATAAAGTGCGGGCATTGACGCGTCAAATTCCACCAGGAAAGCTGCCTGCTTTTCGGCAGGGACCATCTTGAGGATCTGATCTTTGGCCATTTTCATCTGAGCCGCCGATCCGCTAAGTTCAATGACTTTCAGAACATCTTTTTTGTACGCCTCGTCCTGGGCAAAACCAAGTTGAGCTATAAAGGCAAAGGCGATAACAAATAATACTTTTTTCATTTTATTGGATTTTAGGTTGCTAATGTAGTGATTTCTGTAAAACGACGACAAACCGAAAAACATAAACTGCCAAAGCAATTACGGTATGTCGAGATATTTATGGGTCTGGAGTGAAATGCGCCACTTTGGATTGTTCATCACATAATCGACGATCAACGGAGTCATTTCGTCCCGTTTGCTCCACTCGGGTTGCAAAAACAACACCGCACCGGGGTTTACCAGCGCCGCCTGTTCTTCGGCAAACTGAAAATCGTGCCTGTTATATACGATGACTTTTAGTTCATCGGCACGAGCGTACGCCTGCCCGGTAGGAAGTTTCGTTTTTTTAGGGCTAAGGCAAAACCAATCCCAATGGCCGGTAACATCATACGCACCCGAAGTCTCGATATGAATCTTCAAACCCGCCAAAGTCAGAGCATCGGTAAGCGGCTTCATATTCCAGGAAAGCGGTTCGCCTCCCGTTACCACCACGGTATTCGAATACTTTGAGGCGTTATCGGCGATGGTTTTCACGTGAGTGGGAGGATGATGTTCGGCGTTCCAGCTTTCCTTCACATCACACCAATGGCAACCTACATCGCACCCTCCGACCCTCACAAAATAAGCGGCGCGCCCGGTATGGAAACCCTCGCCCTGGATCGTATAAAACTCCTCCATCAGCGGAAGCATTTCCCCCATCGACACCAACTTTTGTACTTCCAAGTCCGGCATAATTAAAAAATAAGGTGCAAAGATACTCACTTGTGATTAATGAAGCAGTCTCCCGATTCACGGCAACTCATAAAAAAACCGCCCCGAAGGACGGCTTTAATTAATTGAGCGATTTGAGCGACTGGCTGGCAAACTGATCGCCGGGCACAATCTCCAGAGCCTTGTTAAAGTTCTCACGAGCCTTGGTCTTGTCGTTGATCGCAGCGTAATACGCCCCTATATTGTTATAGGCTTCAACCAATTTTTTCCTGGTGGCTTCCTTGGCAAGTTCCTCGGCGCCTTTCTCAGTGACAATGCGGACAAAATCTTCATAGCTTTTGGCCATGGCATCGTTGACTTCCATCAAACTGTTGGCACGTGCCCGGAACAGATGTGCGTCCTGGGTTTGTGGCGATGCTTCGGCAACCTTGGCAAAGGCGGCTTCCGCTTTTTTGACCGCCTCAATATCAGGTTTCACATCCTTTCTGTTATTCGCATAATAAAGCGCGTAACCATAGTAGAACATATCCTGCAGATAATTCGACGACTCTTCGTTCATTACCGCAATTTCATAAATCGCGGCAGCCTCGCGGAACAATTTCTGGTCAAAAAACTTCTTCCCAAGTTCGCTCAGGTCATAAGTCATCGATTTTTCCATTTCAACTGACTTGCGCAAATCGGCAACTCCGGCGTCAAATAGGGCTACGTTAAGTGCCTGGCCTTCAGCACTGGCCTGCTTCAACTTCGCCAGGCCAAGGTACGTGTAATCACGGGCAATGACCTTGCTTGAAGGATTCTTAATGAACTTTTCCAATGATTCGATTGCAGTAGCCGGGTTGCCGTTCTCGTAGGCCGAATAACCCAAATACCTCAAAATCCTCGGATTCACGTTATCGATTTCCTTCATTTTGTTGGCCTCGGCTTCAAGTGCCTTGTAATCTTTGGCAAGAATCAGGAAGTCGGCGTAGCGCATCCTTGACGAAAGCGAGTAATCGGTCAGGGACATATACTTTTCATAATAACCAAGCGCCTTTTTGATGTACTCATTATATTTTTTAGGCTCGTTGTTTCCCCACAGGTAATAGGTTTCGGCAAGCTCGCGGTACACCGGGCCGTAATTGGCATTAGTGGCGATGACGCTTTCATAGTTCTTCACAGCTTCGGGGAAGGAACGCGCACCTTTCAGCAATACTCCCTGTTGCATTTTGGCACGGATCAGTGAATTGTCGGCGCTGTAAGCATCGCGGTAGGCCACATAGGCTTCATTTTGTTGCTTGTCGCCATAATATGCGTCGCCTAGGGCAAGCAAAACCTGCGGATTATTGGGAGATGCAGTTTTCGCACGGTTTAGAATGGCAATTGCGTTCTTATAATCGGGCTTTTCGGCCGCCATATATGCGCGTGCCACATAAACCAGTTCCTCGGTATCCTTCTTCTTGATATCCTTGGTTGCCTGCGCAAAATGCGATTGGGCGCCGGCCAGGTTTCCCTTGTCCAATTCAATCTGGCCCAAGCCGATGTAATTCAATTTGGCACCCTCTGATGACGCCAGCCCTTTGTCAAAATAAACTTTGGCCGAATCAGCGTGGTCCTGCTTCAGGTACACTGTTCCCAAAAGGAATGCCGCGCGGCCATTGGATGGCTTTGCTGCAAGGGCCTGTTTAAGAATGGTTTTGGCTTTTTCAAATTGTTCGGCGTCGATAGCCTTCTTTGCCTGATCGACATCCTGGGAAAATCCCAGAGTTACCGACAGCAAAGCAAGACCCATTATTTTCAACTTCTTCATAGCGATAGATTTAGTTTTCTGATTTATTTTGGATTTTATTTCGGATGATGATGTTGCGCCCGGGAATACGGATGGGTAAAAGTCCGGACTTTAACATTATCCGCTGGCCTTTTTCGCCAGCAATGAAGGAAGCAATCCCAACACCAAGGCCAGCACTGCCTTGACAGTTCACAATGTACAAATCACGTGCCAAAGGATAATTTTCAGATGCCAGCGCATCCTGCGAAGGATAGACAGCGGCATCATTATCGGCACTTTTTACACTTAAAACACGTACACTTTTCAAAGTTTTCTGCATTTGAGCAGATGGCTGTGTGATGTGGTTCAAGGCGACGACCCCAACCATGCCGTCATTCTCGGCGACATATTTAATGGCCTCGGCCGAACTGTTGAACGAGAAAACATTCTCTGCTGGCGGGTTCGAAATACCGGATGCGCCGAGCAGCGCGCGAAGCGTACCTGAATTTGGATTGTCCAGCACGATTCCACGGATCGGCGAAGCTTCACCCCTCATGAATTGAATCATATCTTTCATCTGCAAAACACTGTCGAGGTTTTTTGCATTCCGTAAAAATACGACAGCATCACGGCCAAAGGGAGTAACTTTAGGAATAATTTTGCGTTTGTCAAAAATTTGGCGCTCTTTCTCAGTGAGGTTTCGCGACATAATCGCCACACCCGACGAATCTGAAACCAATCTTTTTACCAACTCATTTTCTGACAACGGAACTATGTTGATCCGGCCCGGGTATTCACTTTCAAAGACTTCCACCTGATCTTCAATCAGCGGGACAAGGCTTTCATCTACCAGCAGATCAATTTCACCACGCAATATTGTTTGCGGTGTATTTTTATCATCGCGGCAACCAAAAAAGGTAAAAACGATCAGGAATGTTACAACTATTTTCATCGGTTGGGTTTAAAATATCGCAAGAACCTGAATGAGGAATATACTATAAGTAGAACGCCAAAGGCAATCCGGTATCGCGGCTCCATCGAGAGTGGCATATCGTCCCAAAATATGATAATGAGCCCCAATGCAAGGTACACCGTAAAAAACAAGATGCCTATAACGAAAAGAAATCGCTCTTGCGGCGATTTCTTCTGATTGTTTAATTTGTTAAAAGGCATCACTGCGGGGCTTGGATGGTAATGGGCAGGGAGTAAAGAACCCTCACTTTTTTACCGTTCTGTTCGCCGGGGATCCACTTGGGAGCGCTCTTCAAAACGCGGATGGCTTCTTTTCCTGTTCCGTAGCCAATATCCCGGACCACCTTAATATCAGTAAGCGACCCGTCCTTCTCGACAACAAAGGTTACAAATACCCTGCCTTTAAGGCCCTCCTCTTCAGGAGCGCGATAGTTGTTGGCCACATACTTGTAAAACTTCTCAAATCCGCCTTGCGGCTCAGGTTTCACCTCGATACCCGCCGTATTGTAAATTGAGTTGTCTTCCTCAACAACATCTTTAGGCCCATTCCCAACCGGTTCAACCGTCAGTTCGGCGTCAGGGTCACCTTTAATGTTTTCACTGCCGAGTTTCTTATCGACAATCTCCTTAATCTTTGGCGGTTCTTCCACAACTTCCTCGGCCTTTGCAACCACTGGTTTCACAAATTTAACCTGGTCAACCTTGGGTGGAGGTGGTGGTGGCGGAGGCAGGATCTCTTTTGGTTTCTCTTCTTTTGGCGGAAGTTTAACGGTGGTAATCTTTTGGTCCAGAACCACTTCTTCCTCTCCTTTATCCGGTAAGAAATTGGCCAGGATGGGAATGCTTATCAGAAAAGTAAAAAATACAGCTCCAAACAAAAATGCACGTACGGTCATTTTGGGATTATCCCTGCGCAATTGATACGCACCGTATAATTTATTCCTACCCTCGAAAACGATATCGAGCCACTGGTTCTTTAATATATCTAGTTTCATATCGAATAGGTTTTAGGGCGCCGTGTTTTGATTCGTATTCTCCAGCACTTGCAACTCTTCAGGCAAAATGTCGACTATCGCATATGTCGGAACATCGGCAATAGCCATCTCATCGAGGATATCAATCAAATTCCTGTAATTTGACTTCTCACTTGGTTTAATAATAACGATCAAACCCTTCTCTTTAGTGCCCGTATATTGCACAACTGATTGCTTCCGTTTTAGGAGCACCTGCCTGATCCCATCTTTTCCATAGGCAATGGGAGTTGGTTTTACCAGGGGATTGTTGAGCATCCCCATGTAATAGGTCATCTTGTTGTTCTCCCCCAGCAATACAGTAAGGGTACGGTTTTCATCAACTTTGATGTCTTTGTTTTTAGAAGGATCGTCATCTTTATCCGGCAGTCCAAGATCCATGGATTGCGGTTTTGAAAGAGACGTGGTGAGCATAAAGAACGTAATGAGAAGGAATGCCAAATCTACCATAGCCGTTAAATCTACAGTCGCATTTTGCTTCTTACTTCTGACCTTGCCGTCCTTTTTGCCTTCGCCTCCTCCGGTATCTAATTGAGCCATTTGTTAAAATTTTTTAAAAGTCTTCGCCGCGCAATCCTGTCACGAGGTTAAAACTGTTTATCTTTTGATCTTGCAGAATGTCCATAATTCTCTTGATTTCAGGATATTCTTCTTTTGCATCACCTTTAATGGCGATGTTGAGCTCTTTATCTGCAACCTCTATGGTAGCCTTCCTTGCATTCTGGATCCAGTCAGCTAATTGATTATTTAAGGAGTCTTTCGGAATTCCGGGCTGATTCGCCTTTATGCGCTCCTGTCCGTTCATCGCGATGATGCTTTTCAATCCTTCAATCGGTACGCCAAATGATTCCATAACGGAGAACCGCTCTTTTTCTTCGGCCGTAAATGACACGCCGTACTTTTCTTCCATCAGCTCCAGGGTACGCTTGCGGATATCCTTGCCAACCACTCCAAAAAACACTTTCCCTTTACCAATGGTTATGGTCGCAAGTTCACTGTCAGGGAGTTTGGTTTGAACCGTGGAAGCGGGCGTATCTACGGGCAACGGTTCAGGCTGCCGAGCAGTAGCTGTCAAAATAAAGAACGTGAGCAACAAAAATGCGACATCGCACATGGCAGTCATGTCGATAGTCGTCATCTTCTTTGACATTTTTACTTTTGCCATTATATAATTTTAGTTGTTAATCGCCCGGCCCAATCAAGGGCCGGATGACCAAATTTATTTAGTTTCTCAGGCTTCCTTTGAAGCGACGGTATGTGCCAATGATCGTGGCGCCCGCCTCGTCGATAGCATAAGTAAGGGTATCGATCTTTGAAGTAAAGTAGTTGTAGGCGATAATGGCCAATACCGATGTCAAGATACCTGTAGCCGTGTTGATAAGTGCCTCGGAAATACCTTTTGCAAGTGCAGCCTTGTCAGGCGCGCCTGAAGTAGCCAAAGCGCCAAAGGCCGTGATCATACCCAATACAGTTCCCAAACGTCCCACAAGGGTACCAAGCGAAACTAATGATGCCAAAAGAGTCATGTTCTTTTCAAGCATAGGCATCTCAAGCGATGTGGCCTCTTCGATTTCCTTTTGAATGGTTTCTGAAGCGCTTTCGCTGTCAAAACCTTCCTTCTTCACTTCCTGATACTTAATAAGCGCCGCTTTGATTGCGTTTGCTACTGATCCCTGTTGTGCATCGCACGCCGCAATTGCGCCGTCGATATCGCCGTTGTTAACGTTGGCCTGGATCGTTTTCATGAATTTGTCAAGATTTCCTTTCCCGGCTGCTTTCGTGATAACAAAAAAACGCTCGATCGAAAAAACAAGAACCATCAAAAGAAGGCCCATAAGAATTGGAACGACATTTCCTCCCTTATATACCATTCCAAGGTAATTTCCAGGCAGTGGGTGATTGGCTGGGTCGTTTCCTTCAAAGTTTGAAGGGTCCCCTAATATAAAACTTCGGATAAGGAATCCGACCAGTAAACATCCCACAATAGCAATAATCGTAAAAATACTACCGCCTGAATTACTTTCCTTCTTAACGTTTGCCATCTTTTTTAAAGTTTAATTTGAAAAAATTTTTGATTTTTAAGGTGATTTTTGAAATGGAAGCAAATTTAATTTTTTACTTTAAATAAAAAAACTTTTTTTATTTTTATTAGGAACCGTACCAAGCCCCGTAAATACTGATGTTACGTGCAGTGCAAAACCCAATTTCGCAGTAAAAAGCCCCCAACTTTTATTGAGTGCCAAATATACTAGATAACGGTGCTTTATCTTACATTAGTATCAAACTTTATAATAACTTAAAATAGCCGGACGCCGTTCCGATTCGCATTAATGGACAGGGAAACTCAATTTTCAGCGCACATAGACAAAGGATATGCAACCACCGGCGAAAACATTGTTTTGGGAGCTGCCATGCTGGACGGACAGCCGGTCTCAGGGCTTCACGTAAAAGTTCCGCTCAAAACCATGAACCGGCACGGACTGATCGCCGGGGCCACGGGAACAGGCAAGACCAAGACTATTCAGGTTCTGTCGGAACAATTGTCGGCGCTTGGCGTACCGGTCCTGATGATGGACATCAAAGGCGACTTTAGCGGGGTTGCGATGCCCGGCGAGGAAAAGCCCTTTATCACTGACCGACACCAAAAAATCGGGCTCCCCTATTCAACCGAGGGTTTCCCCGTTGAACTTTTATCGCTGAGCCAGGAAAATGGCGTCAGGCTTCGCGCCACGGTTTCGGAGTTCGGACCGGTCCTGTTTTCGCGGATTCTGGGGCTTAACGATACACAGTCGGGAGTGGTTTCGGTCATTTTCAAATACTGCGACGATCATAAAATTCCCCTGATTGACCTCAAGGACATCAAGAAATGCATCCATTATATCACCAACGAGGGCAAGGCCGAAGCCGAAGCTAATTACGGCCGCATCTCAGTATCCACCACGGGAATCATTTTGCGCAAGATCCTCGAGCTCGAACAACAGGGTGCCGATCAATTTTTTGGCGAGTTGTCATTTGACGTCGATGACCTGATGCGAATTGATGAAAATGGCCGTGGGTACATAAACATTGTCCGGCTTACCGACATCCAGGACCGGCCCAAATTGTTCTCTACCTTTATGCTTAGCCTTTTGGCCGAGCTTTACCAACAGATGCCTGAACGCGGCGATACGGGCCGTCCGGAACTCGTTGTTTTTATTGATGAGGCGCACCTGATATTCAACGAAGCCAGCAAAACACTGCTGGACCAGATTGAAAGCATCGTCAAACTGATCCGATCCAAAGGCATCGGGATATTTTTCGTGACCCAAAACCCGATGGACGTTCCCAGCGGCGTGCTGGCCCAATTGGGGCTCAAGATCCAGCATGCACTCAGGGCCTTTACCGCCGTGGACCGCAAAGCCATCAAGATGACCGCCGAAAACTTCCCGATATCGGAATTTTACAAAACCGACGAAGTGCTCACCAGCCTTGGAATCGGTGAAGCACTGGTAACCGCGCTTAGTGAAAAAGGCGTGCCGACGCCGCTTGCCGTGACCATGATGCGTGCGCCGCAAAGCCGGATGGACATACTCTCGGATACCGAGATCGACGAGATAAACAGGCGGTCATCGCTCGTGAAAAAATACGAACTCCTTATTGAGGGGGACAGTGCCTATGAAATTCTTGGGAGGAAAATTACCGAGGCCGCACCGTCGCAAGATCCGGTCGAAAAGAAATCGGCGAAACCTACCGACTTTAGCCCTGCCACAAAATCGGTCATCAAGGTCCTTACCAGCGCAACGTTCATCCGCGGAGCCTTTGGCATCCTGAGCAAAATGCTCAAGAAATGAAGCCGGCTCTCACAATCGGACTTTTGGTCCTGTCCAACATTTTCATGACCCTGGCCTGGTACGGGCATCTCAAATTCAAGGAATGGAAGTGGTTTGATGGCGCCGGGCTCATTTCCGTGATCCTGATCAGCTGGGGGCTGGCATTTTTTGAATACTGCTTCCAGGTCCCTGCCAACCGGATTGGGTTTAATGGCAACGGCGGCCCGTTTTCACTTTTGCAGTTAAAGGT
>JAEZGB010000167.1 GCA_023437485.1 Bacteroidota bacterium | reverse complement strand
ATCCTTGCCTCGCGCGTACTACATACGGGAACACATCCGGCCCCTCCCCTACACCCGAAGGTCCGGAAAATCCCGATAAGGTTGATGTGGAAAAACCGGAAAAAAGCGTAAGAATTGTGAGTCGTCAGTCATCAGTCGTCAGTTTGAATGGAGGTAATCGAGGACTGATTGGTTTCAATCGTGTTGCTTGAGGCGAACCGACTGATTTGTAATAATTCAAGTATTCTATTATTAGTCGATTCATCGATCTAAATTAGTGGCCACTCCGTTCGACGTTTCCCTTTCTTCTTTCTTCTTTCTTCTTTCTTCTTTCTTCTTTCTTCTTTCTTCTTTCTTCTTTCTTCTTTCCTCTTTCCTCTTTCCTCTTTCGACTTTCGTCTTTCATCTTCCTTCCCCGACAATTTTCAAATTTTCAAATCTTCAAATTTTCAAATTCCCTACTTTTACCAAAAATCTAAAAAATGCCCAATCCCGTACTCTCGCTTCACAACGTCACCGTTTATCAGGATAACCGAATCATCCTTACCAACGTCAACCTTGAGGTCAACCAGGGTGAGTTTATTTACATCATCGGTAAGACGGGATCAGGCAAGAGTAGCCTCATGAAGACGTTATATGCCGATTTGCCGCTTCAGGAAGGCGATGCCACCATCGTCGATTTTAACCTGGCAAAACTGCGCGAACGCGAAATTCCGTTTTTAAGGCGCAAGATTGGAATTGTGTTCCAAGATTTTAAATTGCTGCCTGACAGGACCATTCGGGAAAACATGCTGTTTGTTTTAAGGGCGACGGGCTGGAAGGACAAAGCCCGGATGGACGACAAGATCAACGAGGTTTTGGGACTTGTGGATTTGAGGAATTTTGAAAAGAAAATGCCGCACCAGCTTTCGGGCGGCGAACAACAGCGCGTGGCCATCGCACGGGCGCTGCTCAACGATCCCGAACTCATCCTCGCCGACGAGCCCACCGGAAACCTCGATCCGCAAACATCGGTCGAAGTGATGGAAACCCTTCGCAAGATCAACGCCAACGGCAAGACCATCATCATGGCCACGCACGATTATGCGCTCATCATGAAATTTCCTTCAAAAACCCTGAAGGTAGAAAGCGCCACTCTTTTTGAAGTGGTGCAGAGAACGGTTTAACTCCCGTGTAGGTCGGCGGAAAATCTTGCTTATTCCCGGGGTAACGGCCAATATTCGGCAAAATCATGCATCAGGATTTTCAAAAGTGGGCGTCCCCTACTTTGGCCGACCTTTCGAAGAAGAACTCAATTGGAAGGATAGTTTGCAGCGCCATTTGGTGCATCCTGCGCTACGGCTTTTGACCGCCGCGCCTGTAAACATGCGGGTTTTCCCGTACTCCCTTCTTAAAAATTTTGCGCAATGCCATCCTGAGCCATCCGTCGGCGCGAAGCACGGCATCGGTGAGTTTCTGTCCGGGCCTTCCGCGAAAAACCGTCACGTGAAAGGTATCGTCCTTGGAGAGCGGCACGTTTGAAAAATAATAATTCGACACGCAGCACCGCACACCGTTATGTACCACAGGCGATACCGAGTGCAGTGAACCGTTGTGCGTGGCCATCAGCGCCAGCCGGTTGAACTTGCTGTGAATGGTTACGGGTTCCGCTTTCAGGCCGTCGGGCCAAAGTTCGAGGTTTCCGCCATAATCAGCCTGCCAATCGGGCGTGACGTAATACAGGATATTGAGCACCCGCCAGCGCTCCCGGTCCTTGTCGTGTGAATTGTCCAGGTGCGGATTGAGGAATTGATTGTGCGCCATCGCCGAGATTCCTCCCGCATACAGTGATTCGTCGGGAACCAAATCGGGAATCAGGCAAATCTCACCAAAAAGTTTGACGATCCTGGGATCCTGAAAGGCGTAAATCGCCTCCTCCAAAAGCGGGTTGTAACGGTCCATCTGCGCCGCGACGTATTTGTCCTCGCGAAGACTTTTTTTAAGCGTCATCTGCTCCAATGGCGGGAATGCACCATAAATATCGCGTGCCATTTGCTCAGGCAACAGCTCATCAATGTAAAAGTGCCCGATTTCACCCTTGGTTTTGGCAAACGCAGCCGCGAGGGATTTTCGCTCGGTTAGGAGTCGTTGGAGGATAATTTCGGCCAGTTCGGCGCGGGTGTATTTTGGTTTCATGTCAATAATGCTGCGATTGATTTGGCGTTCTGCACATCGTCAAAATGCCTTGCGAGTACTGCACTTCGAATTTTTACATCGTCATACGCCACGTTCATCAGCCGCGTGATTTGCGACTTTAGTTCGCCTTTTGTTTTGGCGACATGGCACAGCCCAACCAGGTTTTCATCGTCGGTGATATTTTCATTGATTACCGAATGCCGGCCGTTGAACAGCGCATTGATGACCTTAAGTTTGGTGCCCGAACGCTGGAAAGACCAGCTGATGTTGATGTGCGCCCGGTCAAACAGGTCTTGCAATTGCTCAAAAGTATCAAAGGCCTCGAAGCGCGCGTTGGGCGTGGCTGAAACGGCTTTGTCCACCTCGGCGTTGCGTGTGCCCGATGCGATCACCAGCTCAATATCGGGCATTTCCCTGAAAGATTCGATCAGGAAGAGTGCCGATTTGATGTTGTCGGCCGTACCCAGATCGCCGTGATAAAGCACGTTTTGGCCCAGGCCACCGAGGTTTTTGACAGTCTGATTTCCGTGGAAAACCGGCACATAAACCGAGTTGCCAAATCGTTTTTGCATCTGGCCGTGTTCCACAAGCGACAGCGTCGCCACGCGATCAAACCGCGAGAGAATACCTTCGTATCGCTTGTATTTGCGGCTTTCCAGGCCAAATAAAAACTTCCGCAACCACGAATTTTCACTTTTGGCAATTCCCGCAAAATAATCCTGTTCGATGTTGTGCAACCGCAGGATTTTCGGGCGGTTTGGCAACGCGTTTTGGTTGACGACAAAAGTGGTCTTTAATCCCTCGAATAGAATCGGTGCATCAATCTTCTGAAGGTTTTGCAGCAATTTCGCGCGATTTCGCGAAGCTACCGAAAAGGGCAAACGGGAAAACAACAGCATCGGCGATTTTGACGGCCGGTAAAAATACACGGCCTGGGTAACGGCTTGCAGTTGTGCGGGCACGTCCCCATCGGCAAAACAATGCAAATGGATCTTCCAACCCAAACGGTGCAGCGCCCGTAGCTTAAAGTAAACGTCGATGACGCCGCCGTAACTTGGCGGATAAGGATTGTCAAAGCTGATGATGTGTAGCTGTTGCACCGGCCCAAAAATACGGCTTTTGGATATCATTGCCTATCTTTGGCGCAAACCCGTGACGATGCCGCAGTTTTCGGTCGTGATGCCGCTGTACAATAAGCAGGATTTTGTTGCCGATGCGGTGCGCAGCGTTCTGTCGCAAACCTTGGCCGATTTTGAGTTGATAGTGGTTGACGATTCCTCGACCGATGCAAGCGTGCAGATCGTTACCAATTTTGACGATCCACGCATCAGCATCGTGCGGCACCCCGCCAATCTTGGGCTTTCGGCCGCCCGAAATACTGGAATTGAGCATGCGCGTGCCGTTTTTGTGGCCTTCCTCGACGCCGACGATCTCTGGAATGACGATTTTCTCCAACAGATTGACAAACTGATCCAACATTTTCCCGAGGCCGGGATTTTTGCCACTTCCTATCGCGAGGACCGCAATGACGGCCAGTCGGTTCCTCTAAAACTCAATCTTTCCGCAATACCGCCGGTTCAATCGGGAATCATTGACGATTACTTCGAGGCCGCGCGGTTCCAGCCCCCCTATTGGTTTGGGAGTGTCGCCGTTCGAAAGTGTGTTTTTGAAGACGTTGGTTTTTTTGACCCAAACATCACCTTTGGCGAAGACACCGACTGGAACATCCGCGCCAATTTGCGCCACAAATGCGCCTTTTTGAACGAGCCGCACGCGGTTTACAGGATTTCATCGCAAAACCAAATTACCGCTTCAAAGCTTTCCGGCCGAATCATTACCGATTTTGACAAATATGAGCAGGATAACCGAACCAATCAATCGCTTAAAAAATTCCTCGATGCCAACCGGTACTTTTTGGCGATGATGTATAAACTCGAAGGGGCGAATAATAGTTTATTGGAACTTCGCAAAAAGATTAATCCTATTAACCTTACAAGGACACAGAGATTCATGCTTGCGGCTCCGCTTTGGATGGTACGCCTGGCAAAAAAGATTAAGAATGCATTGTTGCGAAAGAAGATCAGGGTCACGTCTTTTTAGGTTGGCTACGGATGACTTTTAAACGGCTGCGGCCAGGGGCTACTGACGACTGATGACTGATGACTGACGACTTACAACTGACAACTGACCGCTGACCGCTACTTCACAAACTCCACAAACTTCCCATAATCCCGAATATAATCTTCCTCGGTAAATACATCCGAGGCCAGCACCAAACACACCGACCCGGCCGAAAAATTCTCGAGTTCGCGCCAGGTGTTGACGGGAATCAAAAGGCCTTTGTCGGGTTTGTTCAGGGTGACGGTTTGGCGCGTTTGGCCATTGTCCAAAATCACGTCAAAACTCCCCGAGACCGGAATCAGTAATTCCTGAACCTGTTTGTGGGCATGTCCGCCGCGTTTGGCCGACGAGGGTACGTCAAATAAATAATACACGCGTTTGATTTCAAACGGAATGGCGTCTTTTTCAACGATTGCGAGGTTTCCGCGCGGGTCTTCGACTTTGGGCAGGCTGATAAGCGAAATTTCCATGGTGCTAACTTACGTCAATTTTGAGCAGCGAAAGCCATTTAGGGCCGATTTCACTTGCGCCGAACCGTTGGGCCGACGGCTTTGCATTAATTTTCAATACCTGCAGCAGTTCTCGATCTGCAACAATTTTCTCCATCGCCGCTGCCAGCATTTCAAAATTCTGGTCATCGACCAGGAGCCCGTTTTGGCCGTGGACGATTGCCTCGCGCGGGCCCGAGACGCAGTCGAACGAAACCACGGGCGTGCCGCATGCCAGCGCCTCGACGATCACATTTGGAAAGCCTTCATTTTTGCTGCTTAGCACAAGGAATTTAGCTGTGGCATAATAGGGATACGGATTTTCAACAAAGCCCTTGAAATCAACCATTTCCTCCACGTTCAGCCTTTGTGCATCACGTTTGTAATCTTCCAGGTATTTACCCTCGCCAAGCAGGACGAGCCTGGTCCCATTTTGAGGCAAATTTGTTTTGGAATACGCTTCAATCAATTTCCCGAACTGCTTAATCCGGTCGTTCATCCGGCCGACGGCGAGGATAAAATTGTCTTGGGGCCCGGGTTCCAGCGACTTCGCGGTAATTCTTTCCAGGTCAAACATATTGTGGATGACCGATACCTCGTTGGCGCGTTTTTCGGTCAGGATCTTTTGCCTGACGGCACCGGAAACCGCTACCAGTTTCTTGCCCGAGTACAACATTCGGGACAAAAAACGACTCGGCGGGAAATAGAATTCCAGCACCGCCGAATGCACCGTATAAACCACATGGGCAGGATAAGCGAACTTTTGAAGCATCCATTCCTGAAGAAAAGTCGGCCGCATCCTGAAGTCGATAACGGCGTCAAACGAGTTTTTGGAAAAGAATCTTCGAAGCGAATTGAACCGCCTCATTTTCCTGATGATGCCCGGCGAATCCGCTGCTACTTTTCCCAGGTTGAGCAACCCGCCCGAATAACGGTAAGAAATCTTGTCAACAAAAATAATGTTGAATACCGAAACCCCTTGTGAATCCAGGTAATTCGAGAGCGTGGCATGGATGTTTTCGGCGCCCCCGCCGCCAAGCGAATCCCCGATAAGGGCAATCCTGGCAAGCGGCTTTTGGTTTGTCATCGGGCTTTGGCTATTTTAGCCAAATATAGCGGTTTCATGAGAATTTTGTTGGTTGGAGAATACAGCAGGCTGCACACCACCTTGAAGGAGGCACTTGCAAAATTGGGCCATGAGGCCGTGATCGTGGGTAACGGCGACGGCTTCAAGGGTTTTGCGATGGACCATTCCATCGAAGCCAAATTCTTTAACCGCCGGATCCCCTACTATTTCCGACAGGTTGTTTACAGGCTGACGGGTTACGATCTATCGCGACTGGAACACGGGTTGCGATTCTTTTGGCTGTTGCCCAAACTCAGGGGTTTCGACATCGTCCAACTCGTGAGCGACACGCCGATTTTGGCACCCTTGTGGATGGAATCGCGGCTGCTGAAGCGGCTCGCATGCCAAAACGGGCGCGTGTTCATGCTGAATTCTGGAACCGACACGCCATTTATGGAGGCTGTTGTCGCGGGAAAATACCGGTATTCGCTTTACGATGCCTACCTCGAAGATCACACGCGGATTGACGAGTACCGACATGTCATCCGCCACCTCAGGCCTCGATACAAAAGGCATTACGCCAAAATCCTCGATCTTGTCCACGGTGTCATCGCCACCGACATCGATTACCACATCGCGATGCAGGGACGGGAAAAATACCTGGGCATGGTCCCGAATCCTGTCAATATCGAGAAAATCACCTTTTCGCCGATCGCAGCTCAAGACAAGATCGTGATATTCCATGGCATCAACAAATGGAATTACCACAAGAAGGGCAATGCGTATTTTGAAAAGGCGCTGGAAATTATCAACGCAAAATACAGCGACAAGATCGAGATTGTCCAGACCAGCACGCTTCCCTACCGCGATTACATCCAAGTGATGGACCGCGCGCACATTGTCCTTGATCAGGTCAACGCGTACGATCAGGGGTACAACGCACTTGAAGCGATGGCAAGGGGAAAGGTTGTTTTCACCGGCGCCGAAAGGGAATTCGAAGACCATTATCAAATAGCTGAACCCGTGGCGGTAAATGCGCTGCCCGATGCGGAATATATTGCGGTGCGGTTATCGGAACTGATTGACGATAGGCAACAGATTGCCACCATCGGACAAAACGCGAGGAATTTCGTGGAGGAGCATCATGGGTTTGCACAATCTGGTGCGCAATACCTGTCGATTTGGAATGGTTAGACCCTTAGCCATTGTTCCATCTGTGCGGCCTCGCCTTCCCAATCCCGGGAGATATTGCTTTTTAGGAGCTTGGCAGGAATTCCGCCGATGAGGATATTTACGCCCAGAAAGGTGAAATCTTTATTGCAAACGCTGTTTGATGCAACCGTGCACCGCGCTGGCGTAATTGTTCCGGGCATGACTGAAACCCTGTGACCGATGTAATTATAGCTTCCGATTGACACCGGACGGGTCAGCGGGAATTTCTCGCCGGTCACAGTATCAATCATTTGATGGAAAGTGGAGTCCATGATTTGCGACTCAAAACCGGCCCGCGCGAAGTCACCCATTTCAACCGAATTGAAACAGATTATTTTTCCTGAATGTCCCAATGAGGCCATATGCCCCATTTTACAGGTTGCGGCGGTTCCGATGAATACAAAATAGTCCTTGCCAAACTGCGCGGCACCCGCAAATTCCAGATGCCCTTCCAAATGCAGCAGCGCCGTTCCCTTTGACCTTGAAAGGATCTCGTAGGGTTGCCCAAACCCGATCATCGCTTTTTTAACCGGGCCTTTAATGGAAATCGTGCCTTCAAGGCTTCCGAATTTTACTGGCCCATAAAAAAAGACCGGCATTTTTTTGGCGATTTCCCAGGGAAACATCTTAAGGTTGAAATAAAAGGTTTTGACCCAGTTTACCTTTGAATAAAACTTCAGCCTCTCCCTCCAATGCCTTGGCCTGAAAACCTTTTTGCTCATGATTTTTTTGTCCAGTTATTCCAACTTCCGGCAAAACCGGCCTTTTCGCGAATCATCCGGTAGGAATAGTATAAACTTGCGGCCGCCAGCACGGCATACCCCAATTCCCGGATGAGGTCGGCGGTAAAAATAAGCAAAAATGCGAGCGCGCAGAAAACGGCGCATATCGCAAAGGTCCGGACAAAACCGGCATCAGGATAAATGTTATAGCGCTTTTTGGCGATAACACCCAGGATCAACATGTGCAAAAAATAATGTGTTGCAAAGGCAGCGCCGAGGCCTGCGAGCCCGTAGAGGTTATAGCCGATGACATGGAGCGCAAGGAATTGTGCGTTGAATCCGAATGCCGTCCTGATAAACATTTTGGAATCGCCACGTGCCAGCATAACGTACCCGACAGACCAGGACACCGCGCGGAAAAGCATGCCCGCAATACCAAAAAGCACCATCGGGACAAGGGCGATAAAGGGTTCGGCGAAGAGAATCCTGACGATAGGCCTGCAGAGCGCTACAAAAACCACGATAACTGGCGTTACAGCCAAAACCGCGAC
>JAEZGB010000119.1 GCA_023437485.1 Bacteroidota bacterium | reverse complement strand
GTCCTTGGCCATCTTTTTGAACTCGATCAAAGGTTTATGGGCCAGATGCTCACCCAGGCGATACGTTACGTTCATCTTGTCCAGCAAATCGACATTGTACTTTTCACCAACCGACTGGATGAACCTCACTGAAGCATCGATTGAGCAACCTGATGCCTGCTGGATATTTTGATCGATGGCCAGGATGATAAAACGGTTATAGGCGATTTTGTACGAAGCCCGGTGCTGCTGCCCGTGCGCGGCCCATCCCTCGACAAAGTCGCGTGTCAGCAAATCAATCTCGGCCACTTCACTGTCGGTGAATTTGCGGTTGGACTGATATATCCAGATTCGTGCCTCATCGGGCATTTGGTCAAAAGGTACGTACATAATTACAAATCCTGAGCATTGGCAATAAGTTCAGCCACATCCATCACCTGGACCTGGCCTTCCTTTTCGCTGTGTTTGACACCGTCGGTTAGCATTGTATTGCAAAACGGACAACCCGCGGCAATTATTGCGGGTTCGAGCGTTAATGCTTCCTCGGTTCTCTCAACATTGATTTCCTTGTTTCCGGGTTCGGCATCCTTGAACATCTGTGCACCACCGGCACCGCAGCAAAGCCCGTTTTTGCGCGAGCGCTTCATCTCCACCAATTCGGCGTCGAGCTTGCGAATCAAATCGCGGGGGGCTTCATATACGTCATTGGCGCGGCCCAGGTAACACGGATCGTGAAAGGTAATGCGCTTTCCCCTGAATTGGCCGCCCTCAATGGCCAGGCGGCCCTGGTCCAGAAGCGATTTAAGGAATTGCGTATGATGCAGTACCTCGTATTTGCCACCCAGCCCAGGATATTCGTTAAGGAGCGTATTGAAACAATGCGGGCAGGCGGTAACAATTTTCTTTACGCCATAGCCGTTGAGCACCTCGATGTTCATCATGGCCTGCATCTGGAACAGGAATTCGTTTCCGGCCCGTTTTGCAGGGTCTCCCGTGCAGGATTCCTCGGTACCCAGAACCGCAAAACTAATGTTGGCTGAATTCAGGATTTTTACAAAGGCGCGGGTTATTTTGCGGGCGCGGTCGTCAAAACTTCCGGCACATCCCACCCAAAACAGGAATTCGGGTTCCTTTCCTTCGGCCATCATTTGGGCCATTGTGGGTACGGTCAAATTATCTGACATTGCTGAGGCGTTAAATTATTATTGGTTTTGCCAGTTTAACCTGTCCTGCTGGCTGTATTGCCATGGAGCGGCATTGTTTTCAATGTTTGTCATCATGGCATTGAGCGACATGGGCGCCGCGCTCTGTTCCATGACAAGGTATCGCCGCATATCCATGATTATCGAAAGCGGGCTGATGTTTACCGGGCATTCTTCGACGCAGGCGTTGCAGGTGGTGCAGGCCCAAAGTTCTTCAGGGGTGATATAATCGTTTAGCAGCTGTTTGTTATCAGGGACAAAGACGCCTTTGTTTTTGTCCATGTTGCGACCCACTTCTTCCAACCGGTCGCGGGTGTCCATCATTATCTTTCTTGGGGAAAGCTTTTTACCGGTAATATTGGCCGGGCAGGCCGAAGTGCAGCGGCCGCATTCGGTGCAGGTATAAGCATTGAGAAGTTGGACCCAATCCAGGTCATGGACATCGCTTGCGCCAAATTTGGCCGGGGCCGCGTCTGAAGCGGGAGCTGCAAACGGATCGGCCGAGGGGTTCATCATCAGCTTCACTTCACCGGTAACCGAATCCAGGTTGCGGAATTTTCCGAGAGGATTCAGGTCGGCATAAAAAGTATTGGGGAAAGCCAGCAGGATGTGCAGGTGTTTGGAGTAATACAGATAGTTCATGAAGATCAGGATGCCGGCAATATGCATCCACCAAAACAGGCGCTCGAGCATGATGACCGCCGATGTGGACATCCCGTCAAATAAGGGCGAAATGAACTGGGACACCGGAAATGCGCCAGCCTGGATGTAATGCGGGACACCGCCGGGGCGGTTCTGTAAATTGAAATCGGCGGCATTCATCAAAAGGAAAAGCGACATCAACACGATTTCAAAATAGAGAATGTAGTTTGCATCGCCCTTTGGCCAACCCTTCAGGTCAGAGTGGATAAACCTCCTGAGCCTTATGATGTTGCGCCTGACCAAAAAACTGATCACCGCCACAAGGACCAACAGGGCCAACATTTCAAATGACCCAATCAGGAAACTGTAAAAACCGCCCATGAACGCAAAGATGCGGTGCGTGCCAAAAAGCCCGTCAATCAGTATTTCCAGCAATTCAATGTTGATGATCACAAAACCTACATAAACAATGATGTGAAGGAAACCCGCAATAGGGCGCTTGACCATTTTGGATTGCCCCAGGGCAACCCGTGCCATGTTGGCCCAACGTTCGGGCTTTCGGTCGGAACGGTCCACAGATTGCCCCAGTTTGATGTTCCTGATGAGCTTGCGCACATTGATTGCAAAAAAGCCAAAGCCCAATGCGAGCATGATGGCAAAAAGGATGTTGTCCAGATATCCCATTAGTTGTCGATTGTCGTGATGGTGTCAGATGGTTTTGGCGGCTGATAAGGCTTGTTGCGCTTGCCAAACAGCGAAACGTTGATGTACCTTGTAGGATTCAGGCGCAGATCCTGCAGCAGAAGTTCCAGTTCCCGGGAGGATTTGTCAAGGTTGCGGTAAAGTGATTCGTCCTTGAGCAAAAGCCCCAGAGTCCCTTTGCCTGACTGCGCATCGGCCATAATCGCATCCAGTTTGTCCAGTGTGCCCTGCAGTTCGCGGATGGTCTTGCCAAGATCGGCTTTGGCAATCGAATCGGAAATCCTTGCAAAATTGCCCGAGGCCTGGTCCAGATTGGAAAACGTATTGCTCATTTTCTGGCTGTTGTTGTCCAGGAGCGCATTTGCCTTTTCCCCGGCTGACCTGAATTCCACCAATGTAGCGTTCAGGTTTGCGATGCTGTTCTTGAGGTTATCCTTGGTTTTGGCATCCAGCACTGAATTGAAGTTTTTGAGCAAAACATCGGCGCTCACCACCATTGTTTCGATTTTTTCCTGCAACGGGCCAAGTTTGTCGCCCACAAGCGCGGTGAGCCCCGGGACTACGCCTGCGCGCAAGGTTTGACCGGTTTCAGCCATTTCGGGATTGTTGAGATCAGGTATGATCTGGATTTGTTTCCCGCCGATGAGCGCCGGTTCATACAGGTTTACGATCGATGTTTTTGAAATTGGAAAATCCGATTCGATCTGTAGTTCCACGCGCAGTTTTCCGGTTTCATGCAGCAGTTGAATTGAGTTCACCTTCCCTACTGCAAACCCGTTGATGGTCACCGGCGCCGATTCGCTCAAACCTTCAACATTGTCATAAAATACGTAAAAAGTCTTGTATTCGGCCAAAAGATCACGCCCTTTCAGGAAGCTGTAGCCCCAAATAAAAAGGAGGATGGACGAAATGACTAATATGGCGGTCTTGGTTTCTCTGGTCAGTTTCAAAATCTTATCTTTTTTGGGTGGTCAATGCCTCCTGCACGGTGATCTTTTTCCCATCGCGGAAGGCAATCACAAACGCCGACTCATAGCCTTTGTTACGGGCTTCCTGCA
Source organism: Bacteroidota bacterium (assembly GCA_023437485.1). Lineage (GTDB taxonomy): Bacteria > Bacteroidota > Bacteroidia > Flavobacteriales > Flavobacteriaceae > Flavobacterium. Next base: position 4,356 of record JAEZGB010000119.1, on the reverse strand, counting down.
TCAGGCGGCGTGCTTCATTGTAGTCATTGGATTCGCCGTACATATATTTGTATAGGCCGTTGGAAGTCAGCATTGACAAGGATCCAAGCCCGTTAAAATTGGAGGGGGTCAGGTCCAGTTTGGTACTGCTTACGGCCAGTTGGACCTTGAAGGTCACCCCCGGCGCGGCGGGTTTTACTTCAGGTTCCCGGGTAACCGGATTGCGGACAATGGCTTTTTGGGGTACCAGCGTGTCGTCGGGAGACGGTTGCACCACCGGCTCCACCACTTTCTTGGACGGCTTTTGAGCGATTTCCTCGCCGCCCGTTCCAAAATATTCGTTGCGGTAGCTGATGATGGCGTCGGCGATGGCTTTAGCCGTTTCGTTCTGCCCCTGCTCCGAATCAAGGTACGCGCCTTCGGCCGGGTTTGAGATAAAGCCCATCTCGACCAGAACCCTGGGCATATAGGCCTTGTGCAGTACCATGAAAGGCGCCTGCTTCACTCCGCGGCTTTTGCGTTTGAGCGCATCGGTAAAAATATCCTGGATCTTGCTGGCCAAAGCGATTGAATTTTCAAGGTATTCCTCCTGCATCATTGTCAGCCCGATCATCGTCTCGGGAGAATTCGGGTCAAAACCCTGGTATTTTTGCTGGTAATCCTTTTCCATGGTAATTACCGCGTTTTCCTTTTTGGCCGCTTCAAGGTTAGAGGCATTCTTGCTCATACCCATCACGTAAGTCTCTGAACCGTAGGCAGCGCTGTTTTTGTTGGCGTTACAGTGAATCGATACAAAAATATGGGCATCGGCACGGTTGGCAATATTGGCACGCTCGATAAGGTCGATAAAGACGTCGGTCTTGCGGGTATAGATTACCTCAAAACCGGGCGTGGATTCCAAAATTCGGCCAACGCGAACCGCCACGGCTAGGGCAATGTTTTTCTCGATATGCCCATTGTAGACCGCGCCAAAATCCTTTGCTCCATGACCTGCGTCAAGGGCAACTTTAAATTTTTGGGATTGACCAAAAGTTATAAGGGAAAACGTACAAAAAACGGTAAGAAAAATCTTGGAAATCGATTTTTTATAACCCATGGAAGTAAAAGTTAATTTAAATGAAACACCAATCACATATCATTAAATGCGTATTTTTGACAAAAAATAAACGAGCTTGGCGCGGCGAAAAATCCACCTTATTTTCACAAAAGTAGCACTTAAACCTTTGCGCACAAACTTATTTAATATCGTTTTATTAGCAATGTTTCTAACAAATACGGCTAATAGGACCCACGCGCAGGAGCCCGTCCAAAGAAGCATTTCGGTACCCCTTGCCCCCCAGAAAGATACCGAGCCGGCAACGCCTTTGGACACACTTTCAATTATAACGCAGGAATTGGTTAAAATTGCCGATACGGTCAAAACCGACACGCTAAAAAAGCCGCCCCTTCTGAGCGACAAGATAAAATACAAGGCCGAAACCTACACCAGGATCGACCAGAAAAAAAAGCTCATCACCCTTTACGACAAAGCCGAACTGTACTACCAGGACGTCGAGCTCACGGCCGGGATCATCGTGATGGATTATGACAAGGACGAGGTTTTTGCCGGGCGTATTAAGGATTCCCTGGGCAACCTCACCCAGCGGCCCGTCTTCAAGCAGGGGCAAAATGTAGTGGAACCTGATTCAATCCGGTTCAATTACAAATCCAAACGCGCGCTGGTCTGGAATTCCCGGACTGACCAGGGGGAGTTCAAGGTCAAGGCCGAAATCACCAAAAAGGAAAACGACTCGGTTTATTTTATGCGGCGTGCCCGGTTCACGACGGCCAAGGACATTGAAAACCCCGAATATTATTTCCAGGCCAGCAAGGTTAAACTGGTACCGGGGAAAAAAGTGGTTGTGGGCCTCACCAATATGGTCATCGCCGATGTCCCCACGCCCATTGCTTTGCCCTTTGCATTTTTTCCGATGACCGATAAGGCCACTTCGGGGATCCTGGTCCCTACTTATGGCGATTCCCGCCAGCGCGGCTACTCGCTTCAGAACGGCGGTTACTATTTTGCGCTTTCCGATCATTATGATCTGGCCATCCTGGGCGATTATTACACCAACGGAAGTTACGGGATGCGGTTTGAGTCGCGCTATGGCTGGCGTTACCGCTTTACGGGAAACATTAACGTGAGGTTTGAAAACCTGATCAACAGCGAGCGAGGTTTTCCCGATTATTCCAAGGTCAACATTTACAATATCCAATGGTCGCACGCCAAAGATGCGAAATCCAACCCGAACTCGCGGTTTTCGGCATCGGTGAACCTGGGTAGCAGCCGGTATTTCCAGCAGTCGATAAACCAGGTCAATATCGGCTCGACGCTAAACAACACCCTGAGCTCCTCAATATCGTATTCACGGACCTTCAATACCGAGCCGGGAATGAACCTGTCTCTCACGGCCACACATTCGCAAAACACACAGACGCAGGTCATCAACATGACATTGCCCACGCTGCAATTCAGCATTGACCGGATTTTTCCATTTGCACCAAAAGACGGAACCAAGAAAGGGTTTTTTAAAAACATCAACCTGCAGTATAACCTGCGCGGTGAGAACCGGGTTGTGACCACAGATTCGCTCTTCTTTAAATCAGAGATGTTCCGGGACATGAACAGCGGCTTCCGTCACTCGATCCCGCTGAGTACCAATTTCAAGATATTCAAATATTTCAGCGCGAGCACCTCGGTGAATTATGACGAGGTCTGGTATTTCAAGACCATCCGCCGCGAGTTTGACCCAGACTTGAACGCTCCGGTGGTTCGCGATGAGCACGGATTTGACAGTTACAGGACCTACTCCTTCTCATCCAATCTGGGGACAACCATTTACGGAACCTTCAACTTCAGTGAACAAAAAAAGATTCAGGCCGTCCGCCACGTGATGCGCCCGTCGGTTTCTTATAGTTATATGCCGAGTTTTGAGCGCTATTATGATACTTATGACCCCAACGGTACCGGAGAGATGCTCACGCCCTACACGCGGTTTGAGGGCGGGATTTTTGGTGCGCCGGGCCGCAACTATTCCAACAACATAGGGTTTAGCCTTAGCAACACTTTTGAGGCCAAGGTCACTGACCGCGATACCACCAAAGTCGAACCGCGAAAGGTGATGCTGCTCAACAACCTGAATTTGTCCACATCATACAACATCGCCGCCGATTCGCTGGGTTGGTCACCCGTACGTGTTTCAGGAGGAACGCTGTTGTTTCGAGACAAGATGAACGTGAACTTTGCTGCAACCCTGGACCCATACGCGATAGACAATGCCGGAAGGCGCATTGACACCTGGAACATTGACAACGGAGGAAGCCTTTTCCGGATGACCAGCGCGAACATGACGGTAGGGTATTCCTTTTCCAGTACCGATGGTGCCAGGGACAAAAAGGACCGCAATAACCAAGGGCTTCGCAACGGTGGCCGGGAAGATGACCTTTTTGGCACCAATACCGATTTTAGTGACCGGCGCGAATCGCAGTTTGACGAGGATGAGGATGACGGAACTGATCCGGTCACGACGTTTTTTCAGAGCAAACTCCCGTGGGACATGACCCTGGCTTACTCACTTACCTACAGCAACAGCCGCCGCGACAATGCCATTACGGGGAATTCACTGATGATATCGGCCAATACTGATCTCACCCCAAAATGGAAGGTCGGGGTTTCCACCGGTTATGATTTTGTGCGGCAGGGCGTCACTTTTACCCAACTGCGGTTCCAACGCGATCTCCTGAGCTGGCGTATGGACTTTAACTGGACACCTTTTGGCGAAAACAGTTACTGGGGATTCTTTATCGGGATCAAAGCCGGGGTGCTCAGCGACGTGAAATATGAAAAACGAACCCAGCCTGACAGGGTTATCCGCTAATTAAAAATTATGAAAAGAATTATCAACACGCAGGACGCACCGGCCCCAATCGGGCCCTACAATCAGGCCGTGGCTTATGGCAATACGCTTTACACTTCTGGCCAGATTGCGCTTGATCCGGTATCAATGGAGCTTGTGATTGGCAGCATCGAGGCCGAGACCACCCAGGTTATGGAAAACCTTAAAGCCGTGCTGGCGGCCGGGGGAATGGATTTTTCACATGTGGTCAAGAGCTCGATTTTTATCAGCGATATGGGCAACTTTTCGCGCATAAATGAGATTTACGCGCGTTATTTTGATGCCGAGTTTGCACCCGCCCGTGAAACGGTCCAGGTTGCGGCATTGCCAAAATACGTCAATGTGGAGATTTCTATGATTGCCGTGAAAGGCTAATCAGGGGTGGGTCCCGGGATCAAAAATGGCTTCCACCCTATCACCATCGCCCAAGAGATATAAGCGG